>CALGOY010000278.1 GCA_937960725.1 uncultured Bacillota bacterium | reverse complement strand
TAACTTTGATATTAATCCCCGTTAACTAATGGACGTAATTAGCGTTAACGGGGATTTTATTTTTACAAAATTCGACAGAAAGAAATCTTTCCAATGCAGTAAATTTATAACATTTATGCATCATGGTTGAATATTAATAAATTATCTATCGTTTCACAATATTCAGTTAATTGGGTATATTATGCAATATAACTGTATTTTGGAGCAATTATGCAATAAATATCGCTAAAAAAAGTAATGTTTGAATGAAAAATACAAACAGATTCCTGCAAAAAAATACAAAAAGCTATTGAAGTTTTTCGAATATAGTAGTATAATAACATGTAATCGTTAGGATAAATAGGCATGCCTTATAAATTTATAAATATACTTTTATTTTTTTTACTCTATTACTTTTTCACTTTATCAAAACGGAGGGATATTTAATGAAAAGGATAAAATGGCTAGCACTTATGTTAGTTGCTGTTATAGCTCTTAGCGCAGTGTTAGCTGGATGTGGCGGTAGTAGCGCCGATAATGATGAAACTGTTGGGGATGCACAAAGCAACCAACAGACTGAAGGACAAAAAGATACAGAGAAAGAGGATACTGGTGGGTATGATGGCCCTAAAGTGGTCGACTATTATTTATCAGCAGAGCCTCAGACTTTAGATCCACAGCAGATGTATGGAGAACCTGACATGGTCATGGCTAACATGTTCATGGAAGGTCTGCTCAGGGCAGGAAAAGAAGAGGGTGAAGTAATCCCTGGTGTAGCTGAAAGCTATGAGTTTGACGAAGAGACTAATACTTATACTTTCAAGCTCAATCCCAATGCTAAATGGGCAGATGGAAAGCAGGTAACTGCTGATGATTTCTTCTTTGCATGGAGATTGGCGATGGATACCACTGCACCTTACTATAACTTCTTTACTGATTATATTGAGGGTGCACAGGAATACGCTAATTATGATGAAAAGGTTTATCTAGCAGAAAAAGATGAAGAGTTTAAAGGTATGTTGGATCAACTAGCTGAGTTCAATGAAGATCCAGAAGGAAACAAAGCTGCCATCGAAGAGCTTCAAGGTAAGATTGATGCTAGAATAGAAGCAATGACTGATGATGAAAAGGCAGAGTATGAGGCTAAGAAAGAGGAGCTTTGGAATAATGTTAAGATAGGAACCAACGATGATGGCTCTGAAATTTATATTACTTTGAAAGTTCCTGCTCCTTATTTCCCGAATTTAGTGGCATTCCCTGTATACTATCCTGTCAATAGGGATTTTTATGAGGAGCATATGGCTGCGGGAGACTACTTCAAAGAAGCTTCCGGCCTGCCCAGCAATGGACCTTGGAAAGTTGTTGAGTGGAAACACAATGACTATTTCAAACTAGTTCGCAATGAGAACTATTGGAATAATGACAACATCAATATCGATGAATTGAATATTAAGATTGTAAATGATGTAGCGACCCGTACAAATCTTCTCAAAACTGGAGAGATAGATGGATCAGCTATTCAGGCAGCTGACCTTAAAGAGTTTGAAGATATGGCTACGTTAAACCAGTATAATTTACAGCCATTGGTGAATAAACCTGACTTTGGTTCATTCTATGTTGCTATAAACTATAATTATGAAGGCGAAGCAGGGGAAGCACTTCGCAACGCAAATATTAGGAAAGCACTAGCCTACGCTTTAGATAGGCAAAGCTATGTTGAAAAGATAAGCTTGGGAGATAAGCCTGCTCTTGCATTTATTCCTTATGAATTCCCAGGATATGAGAAGTCCTTCCGAGAGGAAGCAGGCGAAGAGCTATTTGAAGACAATAATAAGGAAAAGGCCAAGGAATTCTTAGAAAAAGGCTTAGAAGAGCTTGGAATGACAGTAGATCAGCTGAACTTTAAGATGATGATCGGTGAATCAGATATTGCTAAGAAGTCTGCTGAAAAGATTCAGGCTGACTGGGCAGAAATAGGTATAAATCTTGAATTAGAATCATTGCCATGGTCTGAGCAGCTGTCAAGGCTTCAAAGTGGAGATTATATGATGTCAAACTCCGGTTGGGGTCCTGACTATCCAGATCCTATGACCTTCCTGGAAATATTCAAAAGCGATAGCCCCAACAACACTAGCGGTTACAGCAATATGATGAGCTGTTAGAAAAAGCAATGGTAGAAGAAGATCCTAAGGCTAGGATGGAATATCTGTATGAAGCAGAAAGAATTCTCATCCAGGAGGACATGGCTATAATTCCTAACTACTTCCGAATTGCCCACTGGACATACAAGGAATATCTAACCGGTGTGGTCAATCGCGGAGTAGGAGCTACTACTGATTTCTATTTTGCAGACATCGATATGGAAGCGAAATTGGCTGATAAAAACTAATATATGCACATTACGCTTATAAGCTTATAAAAGGTATATGTGCGGGTGCGCATATACCTTTTAATTTCATTTTACTTATTTTTACTTTATTTATTATATTTTCATGGATGTTTAAGCCTAAGATCAATGTTTACTTTTGATCTTAGACTCGAGCATCCATGGCAATATATAGCGAGTTGTCCACAAAATACATCTATAAGGTAAAAAGAATATATGATATCATATTAGTTATTGACAGTATGGAAGCTATTAGTGGCAAGAGGAGGTTTGAAAGGTGCTTAGATATATAGTAAAGCGGCTATTTTATGCCATACTCACTTTGTTTGTTATAGCTTCAATAACTTTTTTTCTTATGAAAATACTTCCTCATAATCCTTTTAACGATCCTAAAATAAAGCCGGAGGTTAGAGCAGCTCTGGAGAAAAAATATAACCTTGATAAGCCTATTTTAGTACAGTATGGCTTATATCTTAAAAATCTAGTCAAAGGGGATTTAGGTATATCTATGAAGGAGGCTGGAAGGTCTGTTAATGCAATTATAAGGGAGAATTTTCCTAATTCATTTGCTATAGGCTGGAGGGCTGCGGTGTTTGCTACGGTATTCGGGCTACTGCTCGGTATAGTGGCGGCCCTTAATCATGAAGGATTGCTCGACTATCTTAGCATTTTGATTGCTATTATAGGGGTATCTATCCCATCTATTGTGTTAGGACCTATACTAGCCTACTTTTTAGGAGTGGAGTTGGGCTGGTTCCCGGTTACTGTAAATGAGAGCGAATGGTCTTTGGTTCTTCCATCTGTGACATTGGGTTTAGGTTCGCTGGCACTCATCTCTAGGCTGATGCGTTCTTCTACCCTTGAAGTGATGGGTCAGGATTACATTAATACTGCAAAGGCCAAAGGCTTGTCTAAAGGAGAAATAATATGGGGCCATGTGATTAGAAATGCCATTATGCCTGTTGTAACGGTATTAGGACCTACATTTGCATCACTTATCACGGGTTCCATCGTTATTGAAAATATATTTGCAGTGGCAGGCTTAGGAAAGTATTTTGTTAAATCTATTTACGAATCCGATTATTCTATGATTATGGGGATTACCATATTTTATGCAGCACTCATTATTTTATCTATGCTTTTAGTTGATATTATATACGGCTTAATCGATCCTAGATTGAGAGTTAAAGGGAAAGGAGGAAAGTAAATGGCAGATTTGAATATTCAAAACATAGATCCAAGCAAATTTACGCACGTAGGTAAGAATATAAAAGAATCTCAAGCTATTAAGAGAGAAAGCATGTCCTATTATCAGGATGCCCTGAGAAGGCTTAAGAAAAATATTCCTGCCATGATTTCCTTCTGGATATTGGTTTTTTTTATGATTATGGCAATTATAGGGCCGATTATATCATATAAACTTTATGGTCACACATATAAAAAACAAAATTTACAGGAGCAAAATCAAACTCCATTTATGTCAAATGCTAGAAGTATTACCATGATAGCTAATGATGTATTTGATTATGATGATTATAGCTCTAACTTTAGGAAAAGCAAAGTTACGTTTAGAAATGTGAGATTTAAATCTGCGGGAGAGATAGCGTTTAAAATCGGTAACGCGTCGGAAGAATCCTGGCAGGGAGACAAAAAAGAATATGAGCTTCGTATTACCGTAGATAATAGCGACACTTGGAACAGCGTTGTTAAAAAGTTAAACGATGCTGGAGAAAAAATATTGAATGAAGATCCTGATTTTCGCGGAATAACCTTTACGAAAAAGGGGCGGAATTTAACTATAAAAACCCACGGGGAAAAGTGGTTTAATAAAAAATATTGGCTAGGTACCGATGAATTTGGACGAGATCTGTGGACTCGCCTTTGGGAAGGAGCCAGGGTTTCATTTTTTATAGCGATTACTTCTGTTCTGTTTTCCGTTTTAATCGGGATAGTCTATGGAGGTATTGCTGGATATAAAGGTGGAAAAGTGGACACATTCATGATGCGTATTGTCGAGATATTGATGACCGTTCCGAGCCTATTATATATAATCCTTTTACTCACCGTTATGGAACCGGGACTGAAGCCTATTATTATCGTACTAAGCTGTACTAGCTGGATGGGTACAGCCCGTCTGGTTAGGGGAGAGGTAATGAGGTTGAAGCATTCTGAGTATGTGATAGCTGCTCAGGCCTTAGGTGCGGATACTAAGCGAATTTTATTTAAACATTTGATTCCAAATACTATGGGACCGCTATTAGTCAACATGACTATGATGGTGCCGAGCATGATATTCTCCGAGGCTTTCTTAAGCTTTATTGGATTAGGTATGCCTGCACCGTTTGCATCCTGGGGCGTATTGGCAAACCAAGGAGCCAATGTATTTAGACAGTTTCCCCATCAGTTAATCATTCCTGCTGTGGTAATTAGTTTAACCATGCTTAGCTTTAACCTATTAGGCGATGGACTTAGGGATGCCTTAGATCCTAGGTTGAGACAGTAGGGGGTGGAAAAGATTGAAGAAGAAATTGTTGGATATAAGAAATCTAGAAGTATCTTTTGACACCTATGCGGGAGAGGTAAAGGCGGTACGAGGCGTGTCCTTTCACCTCTACGAAGGGGAAACATTGGCAATTGTAGGTGAGTCCGGCTGTGGAAAATCGGTTACAGCTAAATCCATTATGAGGCTGAATCCTGAGCCTCCGGCACGGTTTAAAAATGGACAAATCCTATTCGATGGTGAAGATATAATTAAAAAGAAAGAACGAGAAATGAGGAAGATAAGAGGGGAAAAGATAGGAATGATATTTCAAGATCCTATGACTTCCCTAAATCCCACTATGACCGTAGGTAAACAAATAGTAGAGGCCCTCACGAAGCATCAGAAAGTTTCCAGAAAAGAAGCGAGAGAAAGAGCTATTGAAATGCTTAGGATGGTGCAGATTCCAAACCCCGAGCAGCGCTTTTACGAATATCCCCATCAGTTTTCAGGGGGAATGCGCCAGAGAGCTATGATAGCCATGGCATTGGTGTGCAAGCCGCAGCTTTTGATCGCTGACGAGCCTACTACGGCCTTAGACGTTACTATACAGGCCCAGATATTGGACTTGATGAATGAACTAAAAGAGCAAACAGGAACATCCATCATACTGATTACTCACGATCTAGGGGTAGTAGCTCATATGGCTGATAGAGTTGTAGTAATGTATGGAGGAAAAGTAGTAGAGATGGGAACTACCCGGGAAATTTTCTACAATAGTAAACATCCATATACCTGGGGACTTCTAAAATCTGTTCCCAGAGTAGATATAAGCAAGGATACCGATAGATTGGCCTCTATCGAGGGAACGCCTCCAGATTTACTTGCTCCACCAGTGGGCTGTCCTTTTGCAGATCGCTGCGAATATGCTATGAAAATCTGCCGGGAAGAGATGCCTCCCAACTTTGATATCTCTGATGGCCACCATGCAGCATGTTGGCTCAATCACTCCCAGGCTCCGAAAGTTGAGGTACCTGACCTCTACGGAAAAGGGGAGAAACAAAAAATAGGGAAGGGGGGTTCCCAAAATGGCTGATTCAAAGGATAAGAAAGTACTAGTTCGTGTTAAAAACCTGAAGAAATACTTTGAGGTAAGCAAGGGCGTATATCTGAAAGCTGTAGATGATGTTAGCTTTGATATATATAAAGGAGAAACCCTAGGGCTGGTAGGAGAATCAGGTTGTGGTAAGACCACTATAGGCCGTACTATTCTGGGTATTTATGAACCCACTGATGGAGTAGTGGAGTTTGACGGCCAGCCTGTTAGCGGGCTTAAGGGGAAAAAGGCCAAGGAGTTTAAGAAAAGAGCCCAGATGATATTCCAGGACCCTTATGCCTCTTTAAACCCCCGTATGATGGTTTCCAATATTATAGCCGAGGGAATAGATATTCATAAGCTGGCTACGGGCGAAGAGAGAATGAGAAGGGTCTATGAACTGCTAGAGAAAGTAGGGCTTAATAAGGAGCACGCCAATCGATTTCCCCATGAATTCAGTGGTGGACAGCGGCAGAGAATAGGAATTGCTAGGGCCTTGGCAGTAGAACCGGAGTTTATAGTCTGTGATGAGCCGATCTCTGCGTTGGATGTGTCCATCCAGGCTCAGATAGTTAACATGCTGCAAGATCTACAAAAAGAGTTAGGATTAACCTACCTGTTTATAGCCCATGATATTTCCATGGTAAAATATATCTCCGACAGAATTGGAGTTATGTATCTGGGTAAACTGGTGGAGCTGGCAGATAGCCATGAGCTGTTTACGTCACCGAAGCATCCTTACACTCAAGCTCTGCTATCGGCAGTGCCCATTGCAGACCCGGATGAAGCTGCTAAAAAGAAGAGGATTAAGCTAGAGGGGGATGTGCCCAGTCCTATTAATGTGCCAAAAGGCTGCCGATTTAGGGAGCGGTGTAAATATGCAAAACCGATATGTGCTGAGGTCGAACCTCCATTGAAGGAGGTTTCAAAAGGACATTCCGTGGCATGTCATATGGTTTCGGAAGAAAAATGAATAGAAAATTGCATATTAAAATAAAAAGCTGCAATAAATGCAGCTTTTTATTTTTTACGTGCAAGAAAAGTGTTTATGCACAAATGTATAATTATTAAAAATTCTGTTTAACTATTAATAAATACTGTAAAAATGCGATAAAAATGGACTTTTTTCGTACAATTATGATATATAAATGCATAATCATTATACATTTATATACACTTACAACAATAAGAAGTGCAATTTTATATAATAATATATTCATAAATTGCAAAATTATATATTGTTATAACATTGAAAAGGTGGTATAATTACAAGTAATTAAATTTTGAATGATTATCTTATTAAAGTAATGAAGTGTTTATAACATTCATTACTTTTATGATATAACCATAAATATTATATTAAAATATACTTTAAGGAGGAGATTTGAATGAAAAAGAGATTGCTGTCAATATTTCTAGTGGCAGTAATGCTAATTACATTGGCAGCATGTGGTAGTAAGGAAGATACTGGCGTAGTAGAGCAGCAGCCAGATACTACCCAAGAAGATGCCACCGATAAAACTGAAGATACAGCTGCTGAAGATGAAGCAGCTGAAGAAGAGGAGAAAGAAGAGGTTGTAAACCGTGAGCCCAGTGGCCAGCTTATTATTGGGAATAGCACGGAATTATCCAATGACTGGATTCCCTATTTTCAGAACAATGCCGCTGACTATGACATTTATCAGCTGACTACCGGATATAGCACTGTTGATATGACCCGGGATATAAAGTACGTAGTAAATGAAACAGTAGTAGAAAAATATGAAGTTACGGAGAATGAAGATGGCTCCAAGACCTATACATGGACTATAAAAGATGGGCTAACCTATGATGATGGTACTCCCATAACAGCAAAAGACTATGTAGCGTCTATCTTATTATGGTCATCACCCTTAGTAGGGGAGATGGGTGGTTCCAACACATATGGTTATCATTACGTTGGTTGGAAAGAATTCTCAACAGGGGAGTCTAAGGAATTTAAAGGCGTAAGGTTGATTGATGACAAAACTTTCTCTGTTACTATTTCAGCGGAAAACCTACCTTACTTCTATGAAATGGCTCTCGCAAGCGTTAGTCCTACAATGCTTTCTTTCTATACTGATGAAACCGTAGATATTAAGGACGATGGGGAAGGGTGCTATTTTACAGTTGAGCTTACAAAAGAAGCATATGAGGATAAAATCAATGCAGCTAGAAGTGCAATTCCAAGACCTTCTACTGGACCTTATGTGCTAAAGAGCTATGACGAAGCATCGAAGACTGCTGTTTTAGAAGTAAACCCCAGATTCCTAGGAAACTGGGAAGGCAAAAAGCCTAGCATCCATACCTTAATATACAAGAAGGTAACTGACGAAACATCTATGGATGAGCTGGCGACCGGTTCAGTGGATCTTTTAACGGGAATAAGCAACGGTGCCGAGATACAAGCTGGCCTTGATTTGGTTGAACAAGGAGGATTTTCTTACTCATCTTATCCCAGAGCAGGATATGGAAGGCTTCAATTTGTATGCGACCATGGTCCTACTCAATTCCCAGAGGTTCGTCAGGCCATTGCTTACCTATTAGATAGAAACGACTTTGCTAAGTCCTTTACAGGTGGATTTGGTTCTGTAGTACACGGCCCCTACGGAGAAGCTTTCTGGTTCTATCAGGAAACAAAAGCTGAACTAAATCAAAAGCTAAACACATATCCATACAGTTTAGAAAAAGCTATTGAGGTATTAGAAGAGGGTGGCTGGGTATACGACGAGAATGGTAACGAGTATAAGGAGGGTATCCGCTATAAGAAGCTAGAAGATGGTACATTGATGCCGCTTATTATAGAATGGGCTTCTTCAGAGAACAACCCTGTATCCGAATTGCTGGTTGTTAAATTACAGGAGAACCCTGATGTGGCCGCAGCTGGTATGCAGATTAAACAAACTGTGATGAGTTTCCAGGAGCTTCTGAACTATCTCTACAGAGATGGTTCTAAGGATCCTAAGTATGCGGTTCCCACATACCATATGTTTAACTTAGGAACAGGCTTCTATCCAGAGTATGATCAATCAAGAGCTTATACTACTGATCCTGACCTGATTAAAGCAGGGCTTAATACTAACTTTATATATGATGAAGAGCTAGAGAGACTGGCTAAGGAAATGGTACTGGTTGATCCTGAGGATCAAGAAACATTCAAG
>CALGOY010000277.1 GCA_937960725.1 uncultured Bacillota bacterium | reverse complement strand
CATAGTTGATATTTTTGTAGAATAAGTAAAAATACACTCTCTATTAATAAAAATCAATTGCGAACAAGTATTTTAGATAGTATAATAGTTGGAAAAGTGCGGATTAGTCATATGTTGGAAAGGAGAATAAGGCCCAGTGGACATTAGGAGTAAAGCAAGACAAATTTTGAATTGTTCGCAAAGCCTTGTAATATATAGAGATTTAAGAAATCTTGAGATATGGAGAACCATGGAGCAGCTGATGAAAGGGATTATAGACGTGAGGGTTTCTCCGGCTCAGTGGATGGAGAGTTATCATAAGCTGCTTCATCTTTTGTTTTGTGATATGCCAGCGGTTAAAGATGAAAAAGTATTCTGGAGCGAATGAGTGCTTGATAAGGTTCTTCACTCTGAAAACGTGTTTAGCCTGCAGTGCGAACAGCAGAAAGATGATGTTGGAGCTGAAATAAGCCGGGCGGTTGAACATGATTTGGACTGCGTACGGGAAATAGCCAATATCCCCTGGATGGATATTGTTAGCTCCATAGCTGGCAGCGAAGAAATTTACAATGTTTTCAAACCCCTAGGCTTTGAAAGCCCAGCTGCCTGGGACGATATTGTCAAGCAAAAGGGACTTGAGGGCTGGGATACAAGCTCCCTAGCGTCCTATTATAGGCGATACGGCACAGGCATATTCAGTAGATACTTGGGTTTGTATTGGAATGGAAGCACATTAGAAGGAATCGACAAAGTAGATCCAATTACCCTGGATCAGCTGGTAGGATATGATATGCAGAAGCAAATTTTAATAGAAAATACTGAAAAATTCGTCAAAGGATATCCAGCTAACAACGTGCTCCTGTATGGAGATAAGGGAACAGGAAAATCCTCCATGGTAAAGGCACTAATTCATAAATTTGGGGATGAAGGATTGAGGATTATAGAGCTGCCGAAGATTTACATGGAGGATTACTATAAAGTAATGAATAAAATAGAGGATAGGGGTTTTAAATTTATCCTATTTATAGATGACCTATCTTTTGAAGAGCACGAGACTGAGTACAAGCATGTGAAGGCCCTACTGGAGGGGGGATTAAAAGTAAAACCCTCCAATGTATTGGTATACGCTACCTCCAACAGGCGGCATCTCATTCGCCAGATGGCATCCGACCGCAGCAGCGTAGGATATCACTATAATGATGAGGGCGATATATCTCCGACTGACTCTATGCAAGAGAAGCTTTCCCTTTCGGATCGCTTTGGAATCACCCTTACTTTCATAGCCCCCAATCAAAAGGGTTATTTGGAAATGGTGCAGGCTATTGCTCGCAGCCGTGGGCTAAAAATTGACGATGAAGAGCTTAAGGAAAGGGCACTTCAATGGGAGAAACGATTCAATGGAAGATCCGGAAGAACAGCCCGCCAGTTTATAGATGACCTGGAAGGAAGATCCCTATAACATTATAATATAGTTACTAATACCTTGTTATAAGGTTATTAAAAGTTTTATAAATGTTTTGTAAAACTTTTGAAACAAATTTAGGTTATAATATGGGCAAGGAATAGAAGCGGAACACGAGGAGGGGAAGCCTATGAAAACGTTATTCAGGTCGGAGATCGGAAGAGGAATAACTGGAGCTATACTATCTATTGGTATTACATTAGCTGTATTATCCCCCATCGTTTTTATGGACTTATTTTTCAGATTATTTAATTAATAAAAAACCTATTATTAATACTTAAAAGTAAATGGCCCAAGGATTTACCCCAGGCCATTTTATTATTTTCATTTTATTTCATAAAGACGTGATTTCCGATAGATACGACATGGATAGAACGGCGTTGGCGCATCCAGCGGGAAGTTGCCGTCTTAGGATTGTAGTAGAAAAGACATCCATCCGTTGGGTCTATTCCCAATAAAGCATCGAAGGCCGCCCTATAGCTTTCCTCATCGGGCTCTAGGTTGATTTGCCCGTCGTCTACACAGGTGAAAGCTCTAGGTTGATATATGACCTCCTTAATAGTATTGGGAAATAGAGGAGATTTAACGCGGTTCATTACGACGGCACCTACCGCCAGCTTTCCTTCATAACTTTCACCACGGGCTTCTCCGTGAATCACACGGGCCAGCAGGTGAAAGTCTTCTGACTTTCATATATTATCCGGTATACGGTTATTATCTATTTCAGCAGTCTTATCATAACATCCCAGGGCTACTGGGCTGCAAAAGGATGCTGTAAGCAGGATACCGAGGCAAAAGGATAAAATTTTTTTCATTTTTTATCCCTCCTCGAATAGTAGTGTGTCTCGATATTGCAAATTAATGTGTGGTTATTTTTTCATAAATTTTATCGATTTTTAAAGCAAAATTATTGAATATCCTCTTTCAGCAGCTTTTCTCCAACCTCATAGATATTTCCTGCTCCCATGGTTAAAACTATATCCCCGGCACGGGCATTTTTCTTGATATATTCAACCGCATCGTCAAAAGAGGATAGATACCGGCAGGAGCGTCCCCCGTCTAAAACTGCCTTAGCCAAATCTTTAGAATGTACAAGTCCAGTGTCTTTTTCCCTAGCTGCATATATATCGGTGATGATAACTTCGTCGGCATCTATGAAAGATTCGGCAAATTCATATAGTAGTTTTCGTGTCCTGGTGTAGGTGTGGGGCTGGAAGATGCACCATATCCTCTGATGGGGATATTTTTTAGCAGCTTCCAGGGTAGCTTTTATTTCTGTAGGATGGTGGGCATAGTCGTCTATGATGGTGATATCTCCTACTTTCCCTTTAATTTCAAACCTTCTATGGGTTCCGCGATAAGCTTCAAGAGCTTCCCTGATGGTGTCGCAGGAGACTCCTAAAGCCCATGCTGCAGCGGAAGCGGCGAGGGCATTGTATACATTATGTTTGCCAGGGACGTTGAGGCTAAACTCTCCCATATCCTGGTTGTTATAAACCGCCCTATACCTAGCGCATCCTTTATTATTAAATTTAATCTGACGGGCCCTCCAGTTTGCTGGATTATCTATACCAAATGAAATCTTGCGGGCATGGACTTCTTCTAACAGCTGGGAGACCAGGGGGTCATCTGCACAGCCGATTATGTATCCATTTTTTGATATTAAATTAGCATATTTCCAAAAAGAATGATATATATCATCAATATCCTTGAAATAATCCAGATGGTCCTCGTCGATGTTCAATATTACCGCCATATATGGATTAAAGTGCAGAAAACTATTATGATACTCACAGGCCTCGGTTACAAAGTAGTGGCTGTTGCCAACCCGGACGTTTCCTCCAATTTCATCAACCTCGCCCCCTATGAGGACGGTGGGGTCGAGATTGGCATGGTACAGAATTAGTGAAAGCATAGAAGTAGTGGTAGTTTTTCCATGGGTGCCTGCAACGCCGATTGAATAATTGTATGTCTGCATAATCTCCCCTATTAGACTAGCTCTGTCCATTATGGGAATGTTGTTCTTTATAGCTTCTGCAAGTTCCGGATTATCCTCCTTAACCGCAGCCGTATAGACCACTAGGTCAGCTCCATGCACATGGGCAGGATCATGCCCTATATGTATAACGGCCCCTTTCTTCCTCAAACGGCTGATAAGATGTGAATCCTTTAAATCAGATCCCGTCACTTTATAGCCTTTTTGCAGCAATATCTCAGCTAGGCCGCTCATACTGATTCCACCGATACCTACAAAATGCACCCGCCCGTCAGGCAAATTTTTTAACTGAATTTTCTTCATAAAATTACACTCCTTCAAGGACATCTGTTTGCATTCGGGTAGCTATTTTTAATATATCCAGAATTTTGGCAGAATATGTATGTCCTACATATTAACCAGATTAAATAAAATCTTGTTGACTTTTTTCCCTACATGTTTTATAATTATGAATTGTAGCCGATTTGGTGAACAAATATTTAAAAATTGTTATCGAATTTTTTTTGATTATTTTATCGTGGAGGGGTTCCCGAGTGGCCAAAGGGGGCAGACTGTAAATCTGCTGGCTTAGCCTTCGGTGGTTCGAATCCACCTCCCTCCACCAGATTAATAGAATTAAAAACTGAATAAAGTAAAAAAATCCTTATCAAGAGAGGTGGAGGGATGGGCCCGATGAAACCCGGCAACCGGTCTTATAGATCAGGTGCCAATTCCCACAGAATGTTTATCATTCTGAGAGATGAGGGTTGTTTATGAAAAATTACCCTCTTTTTGCGAGGGTTTTTTTATTTGTAAAACGGAAAGCATATACTTAAGATGAGGGATGTCCATTCCCGTCATTTCGCACATAGGAGGAGAAAAGATGAACAAAAAGCTATTTACATCAGAATCTGTCACAGAGGGACATCCTGATAAGATATGTGATCAGATATCTGATGCAATTTTAGATGCAATATTAGCAAAAGACCCCTATGCAAGGGTGGCTTGTGAGACAGCAGTTACAACGGGGCTTGTGCTAGTTATGGGTGAGATCAGTACCACATGCTATGTGGATATTCCTAAAATAGTGAGGGATACTGTAAGGGATATCGGATATACCAGGGCTAAATATGGCTTTGACGCCGATACCTGTGCCGTTATCACCTCCATAGACGAGCAATCCCCCGACATTGCCCTAGGGGTTGATAAGGCCTTAGAATTTAAAGAAGGAATTATAAAGGATCGGGATATCGAAGCTATTGGGGCCGGGGATCAGGGGATGATGTTTGGCTTTGCCTGCAACGAAACCCCAGAGCTGATGCCCATGCCTATATCCCTTGCTCATAAGCTGACCTTTCAGCTCGCCAAGGTGAGAAAGGAAGGTAAAATTCCCTATCTAAGGCCTGATGGAAAATCCCAGGTAACGATAGAGTATGAGGGGGACAAGCCTGTTAGGGTCGATACTATAGTCCTATCTACCCAACATAAGGAAGGAATAGATCGGGAAACTTTAGAGAGGGATATCATGGAAAAAGTAATCCGCCCTGCAATCCCGGCTCATTTGCTCGATGACCAGACCAAATACTACATCAACCCAACTGGGCGCTTTGTTGTAGGAGGCCCTCAGGGGGATGCTGGATTGACAGGACGGAAGATTATAGTGGACACCTATGGCGGATATGCCCGCCACGGAGGAGGAGCTTTTTCAGGCAAGGATCCTACAAAGGTGGATCGTTCAGCGGCCTATGCAGCCCGGTACGTTGCTAAAAACATAGTGGCAGCAGGCCAGATCGGAAGAGCGTCGTGTAGGGAAAGAGTGTAGATCTCGGTGGTCGC
>CALGOY010000276.1 GCA_937960725.1 uncultured Bacillota bacterium | reverse complement strand
TAGCTAATCTTGCTCTCATCTTCTAGATAGTCAATAAAGCCTTCTTCTACGAATCCGCGCTCCAGCCACTTTTTTGCAATCGTCAATACCGCTTCTTTTATCTTATCCCCATTGTGAGAGCAGTTATCCATGCTTACAAAAGTCATTGGGTATTTACCCTTTTTATATCTGCGATAAGCCAAAGCAGTAACAAGGCTCATGGTGTGAATCGGATTTTCTGGTCCGTTTTCAATGTCTTTTTTAACTATTTCCAGATAATTTCCCGAAGCGTCGGTTAAAGAATAGCCTTTCTCCGTAATGGTAAAGCTAGCCATCTGCAAGCTTGGATTTTCAAAAATCTCTATCAATCGGTTATAATCTTCTTCCCTGTTCTTATCCGATGTAATTGCTTCAGGTATGCTGGCTACAACGGTCTTATCAAAATGTCCATCAGCATTCATGAGCACTAGTAAAGTCAGATTATCAAAGGGCTTATAAACCTTATCAATTACTTCGAAGTCAAAGGACTCTACTGCGACAATTCCTGTATCGGCCTTTTTGCTGTCTAAAAGCTTCTGATGGGCATTGGCAATAAAACCTCTAAATATATTTCCGGCTCCAAAATGCACCCATTGCGGTCTTTCCTTAGTATTCTTTGCAACCTCATCAATGTCAAATTGAGGTAGTTTTACACCGATAGCCTCCCATGCTGCCCTATCATTAATACCGCTCCTACTTAAACGCATATTTTATCTCCCCTCTCTTCTTTTATCAAGGCTATCCCATATACCTAACATATACATGACGCCTAAAGCCCTGTCATATAAGCCATATCCCGGTCTGCAGTACTTTTCTTCTCCCCATAGATGTCTACCGTGGTCAGGCCTGATATATCCTTTATAATCATTATCATGGAATGCCTTCAAAACTTCATATACGTCAACACTGCCATCTTTACCGCGGTGGGATACCTCAATAAAGTCCCCATTTTCAAATACTTTTACATTCCTTACATGGGCAAAGTGTATCCGGTCGTGGAATTCACGGACCATGGCAGGTATATCGTTTTCTGGATTAGCCCCTAGAGAACCTGTGCACAGGGTTAATCCATTGTATGGGCTATCGACTAATTCAAGAAATCTTTTTATGTGATCTCTGCTGCGGATAATTCTGGGAAGTCCAAAGATTGGCCATGGGGGATCGTCCGGATGGATAGCCATTTTGACATCGCATTCTTCACATACTGGTATAATCCGCTCCAAGAAATATTTTAAATTCTCAAATAGCTTTTCTTCTGTAACCCCTTCATAGGCCTTAAATAATTCATCTAATTTTGCTAAACGCTCCGGTTCCCAACCTGGCATAGTAAACTCTCCAGCACCCTCTAATATCTTTGCTGCCATTTCTTTTGGATCATCGATGATTGCATCTTTCTCATAGAACAATGCATTGGAACCATCCGGCAGCTCTTTATACAGATCTGTCCTCGTCCAGTCAAATACGGGCATAAAATTATAGCAGATTACTTTTACACCCACTTTTGAAAGCTTTCTAATGGTATCGATATAAATATCGATATATTTGTCCCTTGTAGGACGTCCGATTTTTATATCGTCATGAACATTTACACTTTCTACAACCTCTGCACTAAAGCCCTTGCTTTCAATCTGCTTTACAACTTCCTCAATTCTTTCCATTTCCCACTCTTCGCCTGCCACTTTATCATGCAGGGACCAGACTATTACTTCCACACCTGGAATTTGACGGATATGATCAAGGGTTATGGAGTCGTTACCCTCTCCATACCATCTCCATGCCATCTTCATAGTGTGATCTCCTCCTTTGCTTATCAATTTTTATTAGATTAAAGTCCTAAGCGCAATCTTGTATACAAGTTTTATGGTTTTATAATATAATGGTTAGGATTTTTTGTCAACAAATAAATATAAACTTCTTTAATCGCACTTTACAATTATACGTTTTGATGTATACTAGTATATATGCTAATATTGTATAATATGCACATAATAGAAAATATATAGAATAGAAAGTTGGAATAAAAATGCCTCTTACAAAGAAAGAAATAATCGAATTATTGAAACAAGAAATACTTTCGCTTAAATTAAAACCAGGAACTATTCTTAGTGAAACGAGCTTATCAGAGCGATTTGGGTTATCTAGAACCCCTATAAGAGATATTTTAAAACAGCTATCCCTGATGGGCTACATCGATATTTATCCTAAAAAAGGCAATGTTGTATCCTATATCGATTTAGAATCGGTGGAACAGATTACCTACCTTAGAAGCACCTTGGAAAAAGAAATATTAAAGGAGCTATCCCCCAATATTCCTCTAAAAGGCCTTCATAAATTGAGATATATACTCGACATGCAAAAAGATTGTATACAAAAAGAAGAGAGCAAAGAAAAAAAGATGGAGGAATTTATGGCCCTCGATGATAAATTTCATAAAACCCTCTTTGTCTTAGCTGGCCGAAGCTTTATATGGGATCTTATCCAGCAATTTAATGTGCATTATATAAGATATCGTAGGCTACATGCCCTTAAAGAAGAGAAGCTGGCACAGCTTCAAAGAGAACATGAACAGATACTGGATTGCGTTGTACGGGGGGATAAAGATAAGATCGACGATATGGTTTATCGGCATATCAGGGCTGACATAAATTCCTCCTACTTGCGTGAAAATTTTATGGACTATATTAAGCAATAGCTATTCTCTCACCCACACTGTCATCTCCCCTATCTGGCGATTTGCCCAGGCGTAGTATGGTATGAAAGTAAGTTTAGCAGGTTCGTATTCTATAGACACCTCAGCTCTGTAAAGCTCCGGCCCCCAAGCGTCCTCCTTGATTCTCTGCCCCTCGGCGGTTATTACATTAATTCCACCCAGCATATCTTCTCTAAAAGATGACTTTAGAGCTGCATCTTTTGGCAGTATCAAACTGTGAAGTTCAGGGCCATTGTCTGCTTCTTCTAGACAGTATACTATTGGTCCCTGCTGAATTGCAACTTTACCGACATTAGCCTTTACTTTGGGATTAGACCTCACTCTTACCGGCTCCATGCGCAGATCCAATTCTAATCTATCGCCATCTTTCCAGAGCCGTTGGACTACTGCATAACCATCTACTGTGATAGAGGCTAGATCTATCTCCTGACCGTTGAGCTTCAACCTAGACTCGCGGCACCAACCTGGAATGCGGACAGCTAAGCCAAATTCCTTCGCCTCATCCAGGTTGAGATTAATCACAACTTTCCCATCCCAGGGATAATTAGTTTTCTGAGTTATCTCCACTTCTGTGCCGCCAACTTCAAGTTTAGCTTTGCTGTCAATATATAGATGGGTGTATATGGTATTGTTATTCAGCCCATAGATGTAGTGCCCTAAAGAAGCTAGTAATCTAGCGATATTAGGAGGGCAGCATGCACATCCGAACCATTTCTGCCGAGTAGGCTTAACATGTCTCATGTTGCCGTTCTTTTCGCAGGCTTCCGGATCAACTTCCAAGGGATTTACATAAAAAAAACGTTTGCCGTCCAGAGACATCCCGCTAATAACCCCGTTATATAAAGCTCTCTCCATTACATCCGCATATTCTGCTTTAGGCTCAATCTTAAGCATCCTGTGGGCAAAAAACACCAGGCCAATCGCAGCACATGTTTCTGCATAAGCGGTATCGTTGGGAAGATCGTAATCGAAGGAAAAGGCCTCCCCATGAACCTGAGAGCCAATGCCTCCAGTTATATACATCCGCTTAGATACAATATTATCCCACAATCTATGGCAGGCCTCTAAAAGTTCCTTATCTTCGGTTTCTATCGCTACATCCACCATAGCAGCATACATATACACTGCCCTTACTGAATGGCCTACCGCCTCTGTCTGCTCCCTTACAGGTAAATGGGCTTGATTGTATTCTTTACTCTTACTGGGCGGCTGGCTTCTAGCCCCTGTCCAATAGGATGTCTTTCCCCTTTTCTCCCATTCGATATCGAAATAATAGGGATCTTTACCCCGTTCATCCAAAAAGAACTTCGCCAAGTTCAAATACTTTTCATTTTTTGTTACCCTAAACAGCTTTACAAGGGCCAGTTCTATCTCTTGATGGCCTGGATAGCCCTTCAATTTCCCTTCCTCAGGGCCAAAGACGCTGTCAATATGGTCTGCAAACTTACATACTATATCCAGAAACTTCCGCTTACCGGTTGCTTCATAATAGGCAACTGCCGCTTCTATCATATGCCCAGCGCAATATAATTCATGGCACTCATGGAGATTGGTCCATCTTTTATCTAGCCCATTTATTATATAATAAGTATTCAGGTATCCATCTGGTTGCTGAGCCCTTCCAATAAGGTCGATAACTTCATCGGCTTCTTTTTCTAATTCAGGATCTGGATGCATCTGAAGGCTATAAGCTACAGCCTCGAGCCACTTTGCTACGTCGCTGTCTTGAAAAACCATGCCATAGAATTCGCCCTCTTCCTCACCGGCTGCAATCATAAAATTTCGAATCGCACCGCTTGGCTCTGCATCTGCAATTTTATCGTTTAATGCATCTCTTTGATAGGGTATAACCACATTCCTCACTAAATCATCATATCTTGACCAGAAGCCATCATTAATGCTAACCTTTAGCTTAGACATATAATGACCCCCTTTTTAAATTTACACAGGTTCTACCCGATAACAGGATGCACCATGCACTGGAAGCATATCTGCAATCTTACCGCCTTTAACTATTCCCTCATCTCCTGTCCAAAGGTTCTTATAGCGATATTCCCTATTTTCCGGAAAACCTAGAGCCGCCAACTGAATACTGACCTCCTGTGCTTCATCTGAGACATTGAAAAGTGCTACATACCTGCTCTCTCCCGGACCCTCGCTAGTCCATACAATCCGGTCTTCTTTTCGATATACCTGCCTCGGTTTACTTCCTAAACGATGCATCTCCAATATATCCCTATTTGTCAATAGAGATAAAGTGAAATCATCCATATCTCGCAACTCTCCCCCAATCATAAGAGGCGAACGGAAGATGCACCAAAGAGTTAAAAGGGTTTTCTGTTCATCCCTTGTAAACCTGCTCATTCGATCTGATTTATTCTTTTTATTTTTGTCGCATATAGCAAGATGTCCAATCGGAAGCATATCGCAATCCGGCCAATTATGTTCCCTAACATACGGGCTCCATATTCTACAGCGTTCAAACATATCATACAGCTGTTCCCAATTATCCCAAAAATCATTGGTTATTCTCCACATATTAGCATGGGCGGCAAGATGATCTGCTACCTCAATCTGAGCCGGGCCCGGGGATAAGCTGAGGACCATCGGTCTGCCGCATCGATCAATTGCTCTGCGTATTAACTCTATTTCGCCTTTTGTGGAGTATGGATCTGAAGGGTTTAGCCAGTTTACACAGATATCATCTACCTTTACGAAATCTACACCCCAGGATGCATACATTTCAAATAAAGAATCATAATATTCCTGCGCTCCGGGCTTGGTCGGATCTACACCGTACATATCCGTATTCCATGGACAGATAGAATAAGGATGGGCAATATCCCGGGCAGTGAAGTTTGTGCGTTTAAGCTTTGTGTGTCTATGAACTGCTTGTGTTGGAATTACCCTCATTATATGTATTCCAAATTTTAACCCCAATTCATGGATCCGCTCTGCAATTTTTGCAAATCCCACACCGCCTTTAGCTGAAGGAAAGCGATTCTCTGCTGGAATTAGCCTAGAATATTCATCCATACATAGATCTGCGAAATTATGATACTCATGACCATCGGCTGTAGGTTCATACCATTGAATATCACAGACCACATATTCCCAACCAAACTCTTTCAAATGTTTTGCCATAAAATCAGCATTACCCAGTAAATCTTCTTCCGTCACACTTGCTCCATAACAATCCCAGCTGTTCCACCCCATTGGCGGAGTTTTCGCTACATTCATCATAAAGAGCCCCCCATTAACAACCTAAATCTAAGTAACTTTTTAGATTTTCTATACAAGTGTGCTAAAATCCTCTAATATTTTTACTCCGCTACTAGTTCCAATCCTATTAGCTCCTGCATCGACCATAGCCTTAAAGCTCTCCAAAGTTCGAATTCCTCCGGCTGCCTTCACTCCTAAATCCTGGCCTACCGTCCTGCGCATAAGGGCCACATCCTCAACCGTTGCACCGCCCCCTGCTAATCCAGTGGAGGTCTTTACAAAATGAGCTCCTGCATTCTTAGATAGTTTACAAGCCAGTACTTTCTCCTCATCAGTTAAATAACAGGTTTCCAGAATTACCTTGACTACTGCTCCATCGGCCGCCTTTACAACAGCTTTTATATCTTCCTCCACATATTTTGCATTCCCTTGTTTCAAAGCACCGATATTCAAAACCATGTCCAGCTCATCCGCTCCATCCTCTACAGCACGGGCAGCTTCAAAAGCTTTCACAGAAGTCAAATTAGCTCCTAGCGGAAAACCTACCACTGTTGCAACCTTTACTCCAGAGCCCTTCAGTGCTTCAGCTGCTAATTTGACATAGCAGGGCTGAATACACACCGACGCAAAGCCATATTTTTTTCCTTCTTCACAGCATTTTAAAATATCCTTCTCAGTTGCATCTGCTTTTAGCAAAGTATGATCTATTATGGCCGCTATATTCTTTCTGTTATATTCCACTTACTAAAATCCCCTTTCTATTCCATCTTCTGTAACAACGCCGTATATCAAAGGCTTAGTGTCCGGTTTTTGCTTTCCTATTTTAATAGCTTTTCTGAATAAATCTATAGCTTCTTCTAAACGCTTGTCGTCATTAATATAAAATTCGGCCAGTACTTCTCCCACCTCAACTTTCTCCCCAAGCCTTTTCTTTATAACAATTCCTACTGAAGGATCTATTACATCCTCCTTAGTATTTCGACCAGCTCCTAGAAGCATAGCGCTGGTTCCGATAGCCTGTGTATCAGTAGACAGGATATATCCCGCTTCCTCAGATTTTACTGGAATTATTTTCTCTGCAATAGGAAGTAAGTTTGGATCATCTACTACTTTTTCATCGCCTCCCTGGGCTGCAATCATCTCTCTTAGTTTTTGTAGGCCGATTCCCATGTGTAGTGCATCTTCGATGGCTTCCTTGCCTTCCTCCACACTCTTACATTGCCCAGCCGTATAGAGCATGTATGCTCCTAATAGAACGCATACCTCCTGTAGCTCACCTGGATGCATTCCTTTAAGCACTTCGATAGCTTCCTTAACCTCCAACGCATTTCCCACAGCCATACCTAAAGGCTGATTCATATCCGTTACAAGGGCAGTAGTTTTTCTCCCCACCTGGGTCCCTATTTCTACCATTTGCCTGGCTAGTTCAAATGCATCTTCTATATTTTCCATAAAAGCCCCGCTGCCCACCTTAACATCCAACACAATCGCATCGCAGCCTGCCGCTATTTTTTTGCTCATAATACTGCTGGCAATTAGAGGAATGCTATCAACTGTGGCAGTCACATCCCGGAGGGCATACAGCATCTTATCGGCAGGAACCAAATTTTCCGTTTGACCTATCACCGCCAACCCCACCTGGTTAACAACTTCTATAAAACGCTGCGAAGGCAAAAATACGTTAAAACCAGGAATAGATTCCAGCTTGTCCAAAGTCCCGCCCGTATGGCCTAGCCCTCTTCCAGACATTTTTGCTACGGGCACCCCGCAGGCAGCTACTAAAGGAGCTACGACCAAGGTTGTAGTATCTCCAACTCCTCCAGTACTATGCTTATCTACTTTAATCCCTTCGATAGCAGATAAGTCCACCATATCTCCGGACTGGGCCATTGCCATGGTTAAATCTGCCGTTTCTCTTTCCGTCATGCCTTGAAAATATATAGCCATCAGCAGGGCTGATACTTGATAGTCTGGTATATATCCTTTTACATATCCATCGATAAAAAAGTCAATCTCTTCCCTTGAAAGTTCATTTCCATTGCGCTTTTTGTAGATAATATCATACATTCTCATTCCATATCTCCTCTTTCCTTTTTTATTTCATCCGCTGCTAAATTGATTTTTTGCATCGATATTATACCCTTATAACATATCCTTCTTTTCTAGGTTTGGGCTCTGGATACTCACAATCTCTATACCCTAAAATACAGATTCCTATACCAATATAGTTTTCTCCGATACCCCACTCTTTGAGCAAAGCCTTCCCCTCTTCATCTTCAAACATCTCCCTAGCCCTGTGAATCCAACAGGAATCCACTCCTACAGAATAAGCCGCATTCATCAGATTTCCCATTACTAGGCTGCCATCCTCAATGTATGTATTCCTGTTACTATCTGCTAAAACAATAACCAAGGTTGGTGCACCATAGAATGGATCGCTATCCGGATTGTCGGTAAATTTTGCGTTGAGTTTAGAAAGCTTTTTGATTAGCTTTTCATCCTGCACTACAACCATTATAGCTGACTGAGCGCCCATTCCGCTAGGAGCATACATCCCAGCTTCAAGGATCTGATTTAACTGCTCATCGCTTATCTGTTCCTTCTTATACTGACGAATACTTCTTCGGCTCTTTAAAGCTTTTATAACTTCATTCATACTTCATCACTCCAATTTTTATAATATTTTTATTTTTAATAATAATTTGCGCTAAGTTATTATACAATATGATAACATCTCAGAATAATTATACCATTTTAA
>CALGOY010000275.1 GCA_937960725.1 uncultured Bacillota bacterium | reverse complement strand
TAACATTGAACTTTATCCGGGAAGAGGCGGTCAGTTAGTTCGTGCAGCCGGTAATTCTGCACAGCTAATGGCAAAGGAAGGGAAATATGCTCAGGTTAGGCTGCCCTCTGGAGAAGTAAGGATGATACTTTTAAGCTGCAAAGCGACTATAGGTCAAGTAGGAAATGTGGAACATGAAAACATTACAATAGGAAAAGCAGGACGAAAGAGACACATGGGCTTCAGACCTGCTGTACGTGGTTCTGCGATGAACCCATCCGACCATCCGCATGGTGGTGGTGAGGGTAAAGCTCCTATTGGACGACCTACTCCAGTAACGCCTTGGGGTAAACCTACTTTGGGATATAAAACTAGAAAGAAAAATAAAGAATCGGATAAATTTATTATCAGGCGTAGGAATGAATAATATGGAAGGAGGCGCATTCTATGAGCCGGTCGGTTAAAAAGGGTCCTTATGTAGCCGAGAGTCTTCTAAAGAAGATTCGGGCTATGAACGAAACCGGGAAGAAGACAGTAATAAAGACTTGGTCTAGAGCTTCCACGATTGTTCCGGAAATGGTTGGACATACAATTGCGGTACATGATGGAAGAAAGCATGTTCCCGTATATATAACGGAGGATATGGTAGGACACAAATTGGGAGAATTTGCTCCTACGCGAACCTTCAGAGGACATGGTGATCATACAGAAAGATCTACTGCGCTCAAGTAGAAATTTGGAAGGAGGAAATAGAAGTGGCGACAAGGATTAAAGAAAAAGCCAAAGCCCGAAGGGAAAATAAAGATACTCGTCCCAGAGCCACTGCGAAGTATATACGGATGTCTTCCAGAAAGGTTAAAGCCGTTATAGATTTAATTCGCGGCAAGAGCGTGGGTGAGGCAATAGCGATTTTGGAGAATACCAATAGAGCAGCAGTGGAGCCGGTTAAAAAAGTGCTGAACTCTGCAATTGCAAATGCCGAAAACAATCTGGAGATGAGTCGGGATACGCTGTATATAGCAGAGGCTTATGCGAATCAAGGGCCAACTCTTAAGAGATTCAGGCCGCGAGCTCAGGGTAGAGCTGCAATGATTCGGAAGAGAACAAGTCATATAACTATAATATTAGACGAAATAAATAGGGAGGGATAAATTCGTGGGCCAGAAAGTTAATCCCCATGGATTAAGGGTTGGCGTAATTAAGGATTGGGATGCTAAATGGTATGCCCCAAAGAAAGAATTTGCTGACACCTTAATCGAAGATTATAGATTGAGAGAATATGTGAAAAAGAAACTTTATCATGCTGGAATTTCCACGATCGAGATAGAGCGAGCTGCCAATAGAGTAAGGTTGAATATCTTTACAGCTAAGCCAGGTATAGTTATAGGAAGAGGTGGCTCTGGCGTAGAGGCTTTGAAAAAAGAAATCGAAAAGATGATCGGTAAAACCACAATTATAAATATCGTAGAGGTTAAAAACCCCGATATAGATGCCCAATTAGTAGCTGAAAACATCGCTGCTCAGTTAGAGAGGCGAATTTCCTATAGAAGGGCTATGAAACAGGCTATAGCTAGAGCTATGAGAGCTGGTGCACTGGGTATCAAAACTATGGTATCAGGACGTCTAAACGGTGCTGAAATTGCCCGTTCAGAGCGATATCACGAAGGTACCATTCCCCTGCAGACTTTAAGGGCTGATATCGATTATGGTTTTGCTGAAGCACACACAACTTATGGAATACTGGGTGTAAAAGTTTGGATATATAAAGGGGAAGTCCTTCCCGGTGCAAAAAAACGTAAAGCAGCGGAAGGAGGAAAATAAAATGTTGATGCCTAAGAGGGTAAAGTATCGTAAAGTACAAAGGGGCAGGATGAAAGGTAAATCAACCCGCGGCAATACAGTAACATACGGCGAATACGGACTGCAGGCTTTGGAACCAGCTTGGGTTACAAGCAACCAGATAGAAGCAGCGCGTGTCGCTATAACCAGATATATCAGAAGAGGCGGGAAAGTATGGATTAAAATTTTCCCTCACAAGCCTGTCACTGCAAAACCAGCTGAAACTCGAATGGGAAGCGGTAAAGGTTCACCGGAGTATTGGGTAGCAGTCGTAAAACCTGGTAGAGTAATGTTTGAAATTGCCGGAGTTTCGGAAGATATAGCTAGGGAAGCCCTTAGACTAGCTAGCCATAAACTGCCTTTGAAATGTAAGTTTGTGAAACGAGAAGAGGTAGGTGGTGAAGGTAATGAAAGCTAAAGAGCTTAGAGAGTTAAGTAATGCAG
This sequence comes from uncultured Bacillota bacterium, assembly GCA_937960725.1. GTDB lineage: Bacteria > Bacillota > Clostridia > Caldicoprobacterales > UBA3941 > CALGOY01. The sequence goes on along the minus strand of CALGOY010000275.1, from coordinate 8,047 downwards.
AGTTAGAGAAAAAAGTAGCTGAATTTAAAAGTGAATTATTCAACCTTCGATTTCAGCTAGCCACCGGTCAACTCGAAAATCCCATGAGAATCAGAGAAGTAAAGAAAAATATAGCACGTGCAAAGACTATTCTCAGGGAAAGAGAGTTAAAGTCCGCAAAAATGTAGTCGTGAAGGGAGGATAACTGCATATGGCCGAAAAAACAAGAGGGCGTAGAAAAGTCCGCATCGGAACTGTCGTCAGCGATAAAATGGATAAGACTATAGTAGTTGCGATTGAAAATCGCGTTAAACATAAATTGTATGGTAAAATCATCAAGCGAACTGTGAAATATAAAGTCCATGATGAGAACAACGAGTGTCGAGTTGGAGATAGGGTAAAGATCATGGAAACAAGGCCTCTTAGTAAAGAAAAGAGATGGAGATTAGTTGAGATAATTGAGCGGGCTCAGTAAATATAAAATTGCTTACTCGAAACTGAGAGGAGGGTATAATCATGATACAGCAACAATCCCGATTGAGAGTTGCGGACAATAGCGGTGCCAAGGAATTGATGTGTATCCGTGTACTGGGTGGATCCGTTAAGAAGTATGCAAATATAGGAGATATTATCGTTGCTTCAGTAAAAAGCGCAACACCCGGCGGTGTTGTTAAAAAGGGAGATGTAGTGAAAGCTGTAGTCGTCAGAACCAAAAGAGGTGTAAGAAGAAGCGACGGTTCTTACATTAAATTCGACGACAACGCAGCAGTAATTATAAACGATGCTAAACAGCCAAGAGGAACTCGTATATTTGGACCTGTAGCTAGAGAATTGAGGGAGAAAGATTTTATGAGGATAATCTCCCTAGCTCCTGAAGTACTGTAATAGAGGAGGTGGACATTTATGATGGCTGCGAGGAAAAGAAAGCTCCACGTAAAAAAGGGCGATCTTGTAGAAGTTATTTCCGGTAAGGATGCTGGGAAAAGAGGAAAAGTGCTTACAGCTATGCCCAAAACTGGGAAAGTTATTATTGAAGGAGTAAATATGGTTACCAAGCATATGAAACCCCGGGGACTCAATCAGCCTGGTGGTATAATAAAGCAAGAAAGTCCGCTATATGCTTGTAAGGTTATGTTAGTATGTAAAAAATGCGACCAAAGAACGAGAGTAGGAAAGAAAATACTAGAAGACGGAACCAAGGTACGGGTATGTAAGAAATGTGGAGAAACATTTGACGATTAGTTCGCTGAAGGGAGGTAACGAATGTGGCACGATTAAGAGATATGTATTATAACGAAGTTGTTCCAGCTCTTATGGAAAAATTTAATTATAAAAACATTATGGAAGTACCCAAATTAGATAAAATAGTCATCAACATGAGGGTTGGTGATGCTAAAGAAAATTCCAAATTTCTTGACAGTGCTATGAGAGATCTAGCACTTATAACAGGCCAAAAACCAGCTGTAGTAAAGGCTAAGAAATCAGTGTCAAACTTTAAGCTGAGAAAAGGAATGAAAATTGGCGCGAAGGTAACCCTGAGAGGGAAAAGAATGTACGAGTTTGCCGATAAACTTTTCAATATTGCGCTACCAAGGGTGCGGGACTTTAGAGGAGTATCACCTAGCTCATTTGATGGCCGTGGAAACTATGCATTAGGCATCAGAGAGCAATTGATTTTCCCTGAGATTGACTATGATCAGGTTGAAAAGATAAGGGGAATGGACATTATATTTGTTACAACAGCTAAGACAGATGAAGAAGCTAAAGAGCTTTTAGCGTTGTTGGGGATGCCGTATAGAAAGTGATAACGAGGAGGGAAGCTGAGTGGCAAGAAAAGCTTTAATAGCAAAGCAGCAGCGCAAACCAAAATATTCAACTAGAGCCTATAATAGATGCCGGATCTGTGGTCGCCCCCGTGCTTATTTGAGAAAGTTTGGGGTGTGCAGAGTTTGTTTTAGAGAATTAGCGTACAAAGGGCAGATCCCCGGCGTCAGAAAGGCAAGCTGGTAATCCGGAGAACTGGAAGGAGGTAGAAGATATGGTTGTAACCGATCCTATTGCCGATATGCTGACCCGCATTCGGAATGCATTGACAGCAAAACATGAGAGCGTTCTAGTGCCGGCTTCTAAGATGAAGAAGGCCATTGCTGAAGTGCTATATCAAGAGGGGTATATCAAGGGATATACCATCATAGAGGATGGAGCACACAGTACAATAAAAATAGATTTGAAATATGGAGCTAATAACGAAAATGTTATATCGGGATTAAAGAGGATAAGCAAGCCAGGTCTTAGAGTATATGCGAAAAAAGATCAAATTCCGAGGGTTTTAGGTGGATTAGGAATAGCGATTATTTCTACATCTAAAGGAGTCATGACAGATAAAAAAGCTAGACAAGAAGGAGTAGGCGGGGAAGTACTCTGCTATATTTGGTAATATGTTTAATTGAAAGCTAGAAGTTGGGAATGGAGGTGCAGGCTAGGATGTCCAGGATAGGAAAACAACCTATAGAAATTCCTGCTGGAGTAACCGTCAAAGTAGATAATGACAACAATGTATCTGTAAAGGGACCTAAGGGTGAGCTGACCCAACAGATACACAAAGATATGAAAGTTACAGTAGAGGACAACGTTGTTACTGTAAGTAGGCCTTCAGACAATAAGTTTCATAGATCCCTTCATGGTCTTAGCCGTTCTTTGATTGCTAATATGGTTGAAGGGGTTACTAAAGGATATGAGAAAACACTAGAGATTAATGGAGTTGGATACAGAGCTCAAAAACAAGGCAAGAAGCTTGTGCTTAACGTAGGCTTTTCATATCCTGTCGAAATAGAGGAGCCTCAAGGTATAGAGATTGAAGTTCCTGCTGCGAACAAAATTATCGTCAGGGGAATAGATAAGCAAAAAGTTGGGGCTGTAGCTGCTAATATTAGAGCAGTAAGACCGCCAGAGCCATATAAAGGAAAAGGTATTAGATATGAAGGCGAAAGAATTATCCGTAAAGAAGGTAAGACTGGCGCTTAATTAGGAAGGAGTGATGCAGGGTGATAAAAAAAGTTGACAGGAATGCAGCAAGAAAAGTTCGGCATGCAAGAGTAAGAAAAAAAGTGTACGGTACAGAAGATAGACCTCGATTTAACGTATTTCGAAGCCTGAAACATACCTATGTGCAAATTATCAACGATGAAACAGGTCATACCCTGGTATCTGCTTCTACCCTTGATCCTGAAATAAGAGAAAAAATTAAAGGAAAAACTAAAAAAGAAGCTGCCAGAATGGTAGGAGAATTGGCTGCAAAGAGAGCTTTGGAGAAAGGAATAAAAAAGGTAGTATATGATCGTGGTGGATATCTATATCATGGAAGAGTACTTGAAGTTGCAGCCGGTGCAAGGGATGCCGGGCTAGAGTTTTAAAGGAGGGAATTTAATGGAGCGAATTGATGCCAGTACGTTGGACCTCAAGGAGAAAGTTGTAAGCATTAACCGTGTTGCAAAAGTTGTAAAAGGCGGTAGAAACTTCCGCTTTAATGCTGTAGTAGTCGTAGGAGACGAAAATGGTCATGTAGGAGTTGGAACAGGAAAGGCAGTAGAGATTCCAGATGCAATCCGCAAAGGAATTGAAGATGCTAAAAAGCATTTAATTAAAGTACCTATTGTAAATACCACTATACCCCATGAGGTAATTGGAAAGTTCGGTAGAGGAAGGGTATTGATGATGCCTGCTAAGGAAGGTACAGGAGTTATCGCAGGCGGACCTGTCCGTGCTGTACTGGAGTTAGCGGGTATACGTGACATTTTAACAAAATCCCTGGGATCTAATAACCCAAGAAACATGGTTAATGCAGCAATCGAAGGACTTTCAAGGCTTAAGACTGCTGAAGAAGTGGCAAGATTGCGCGGAAAGTCTGTTGAAGAGATCTTAGGTTAGGAGGGAAGACCGGTGGCCAAGCTTAAAGTTACTCAGGTGAGAAGCACTATTGGATGCAAAAAAGATCAGGTAGATACGATGAAGGCCCTGGGTTTGAGGAAGATCCGAAGTGTAAAAATTCATGAGGATACTCCATCCATACGCGGAATGATTGAAAAAGTTAAACATTTAGTAACCGTTGAAGAAATAAATGAATAAAAGGGAGGTGAGCACAGTGAAACTACACGAACTGAAACCGGCAAAAGGTTCAGTAAAAGCTGCTAAAAGAAAAGGTAGAGGGCCTGGCTCAGGCTTAGGGAAAACTGCTGGCCGTGGACATAAGGGTCAGAAGGCCAGAAGCGGCGGAGGTGTACGTCCAGGATTTGAAGGTGGACAGATGCCTTTAATCCGAAGGGTTCCCAAAAGAGGATTTACTAACATATTCGCAAAAGTTTATAGCATAGTAAATGTAAAGGATCTAGAAGTGTTTGAAGATGGAACCGTGGTCACCCCTGAATTGCTTAAAGAAAAAGGGATTATTAGTAAGCTCAACGATGGAGTTAAGATCTTAGGAGATGGAGAATTATCCAAGAGCCTTACAGTAAAAGCCCACAAATTTAGTAAAGCAGCTCAGGAGAAGATTGAGGCTGTTGGAGGAAAGGCCGAGGTGATTTAATATGTTAGACACCTTGAAAAATGCCTGGAGGATCGAAGATCTAAGAAAGAAGATAATATATACCCTCGTAATGCTGCTAATATACAGGATCGGTTCATTCATACCCGTTCCAGGCGTTGATAGTAGCTTTATCAAGCAGATGGTTGGGGAAGACAATCTGCTTGGGCTACTAGATGTTATAACCGGTGGTGCGTTTGGAAATTATACTATATTTGCAATGGGTATAACCCCGTATATCAACGCATCGATTATCATGCAGCTACTTACTGTAGCTATTCCAAGGCTGGAGGAGCTATCCAAAGAAGGTGAAGAGGGTCGTAAGAAGATAGCCCAGTATACTCGCTACCTAACGATAGTACTTGCTTTTATTCAATCTTTCGGTATCACCTATGGTTTAGTACGGAATGCATTGACAGATAGATCCTTTATGGGATATTTTGTAGTTATCCTCACCCTAACTTCAGGAACTGCGTTTCTGATGTGGTTAGGGGAGCAGATTACAGAAAAAGGAATTGGCAATGGAATATCTCTGATTATCTTCACAGGTATTGTATCTAGAATACCTCTTGCAGTAGTTTCGCTATGGAATATGGCTTTTGCTGCTCAAATGATACCTATTTGGGCTCTGCCACTGATTCTAATATTCGTATTAGCTTTGATAACTGGCGTCGTCTTCATCGATTTAGGCGAAAGAAGAATTCCAGTTCAGTATGCGAAAAGAGTCGTAGGTAGGAGAGTATACGGTGGGCAAAGCACCCATATTCCTATGAAGATTAATGCCTCGGGAGTGCTGCCAATCATATTTGCGGTATCAATACTTTCATTGCCACAAACGATTGGTATGTTCTTCCCGGATAGTGGTTTTTATCGATTTGTAGAAACTTACTTTAGTCAGAGAAGCGTGGCTTATGCTATCGTATATGCTCTGCTGATTATATTCTTCACCTTTTTCTACACGCAGATTTCATTCAACCCCATAGAGATAGCTAACAATTTGAGGCAGTATGGGGGATTTGTACAGGGTATAAGGCCTGGAAGGCCTACAGCAGAATATTTGATGCGAATTTCAAATCGTATCACCTTGGTAGGATCACTATTTCTAGCAGCTATTGCTATAATACCAATAGCAGTAGCAGGGATAACAAAGATTCCCATGTATCTGCAGGGAACCAGTATACTGATTTTAGTAAGTGTTTCCTTAGAAACAGCTAAGCAATTAGAAGCTCAAATGATAATGAGGCACTATAAAGGATTTTTGAAATAGGGGATTACCAGTGATTATAATAAAGTCTAAGTATGAAATAGATATTATGCGAGAAGCCGGAAAAATTGTAGCTGGGGCTCTTGAAGCGATAAGGAAAGCTATAGCCCCTGGGATTACGACCGCTGAATTAGATAAAATAGCGGAAGATTATATTCGTAGCAAAGGGGCAATTCCTTCTTTTAAAGGATATCAGGGGTTTCCAGCCAGTATTTGTGCTTCTGTAAATGCTCAGGTAATCCATGGGATACCAGGGCCTACGGTTTTAAAAGAGGGAGATATAATCAGTATAGACATAGGTGCTATATATAATGGGTATCATGGGGATGCTGCAAGAACTTACCCAGTAGGAGCTGTTTCGCCGAATGCTCTCAAGCTTATAAAGGTTACAGAAGAGTCCTTTTATAAGGGATTGGAATTTGCACGAGAGGGATATCGTCTCTCAGATATATCCCATGCTATCCAAACCTATGTTGAAGGACATGGTTATTCTGTGGTAAAGGCTTTTGTAGGACATGGGATTGGTCAACAGATGCATGAGGACCCTCAAGTTCCCAACTTTGGACGGCCAGGAAGGGGGCCGCGGTTAAGGGCTGGGATGACCTTGGCGATTGAGCCGATGGTAAATGAGGGAACCGATGAGGTGGTTACGTTGGATGACCGTTGGACTGTAGTTACTAAAGATGGTAGCCTATCAGCTCATTATGAAAATACTATTGCCATTACCTCCGATGAACCTATCATACTGACAGTCGAGGGGTAGGTGAGGCTCATGGATGAAAGAATGGGGATAGGGCGGGTTGTACTAGCTAAGGCTGGTAGGGATAAAGGAAAGTATTTTGTGATAGTTGGAAAAATCGATGAACAATATGTGCTGATCGCCAATGGTACCAACAGAACCATCGAAAAGCCCAAAAAGAAAAAGATAAAACATCTAGATTACAGGCCTCATGTACTAGAAGATATAAAGATAAAATTAGAAAAAGGTCAGCAAGTACTTGATGCTGAAATTAGAAAAGGTTTAGAAATGTTGGGATATAACAAATAGGGAGGGTGAATTGTTTGGCGAAACAGGATGTTATTGAGGTAGAAGGTACTGTTGTGGAAGCATTGCCCAATGCTATGTTTCAGGTAGAGTTGGAGAATGGGCATAAGGTATTAGCTCATGTTTCCGGAAAGCTGAGAATGAACTTTATAAGGATAATACCCGGAGATAAGGTGACGGTGGAACTATCGCCCTACGATTTGACCCGTGGTCGGATTACTTGGCGAGGTAGATGATTAAGGAGGGTTGCGGGATGAAAGTAAGACCGTCTGTTAAACCAATTTGTGAGAAGTGCAAGATTATCAGGCGCAAAGGAAAGATAATGGTAATTTGTGAAAATCCCAAACATAAGCAGAGACAGGGATAAAATTCAGATTAGCGGATTAAAACAAGAAAAAACTGGAATACTGAATAATATGGAGGTGCGATAATGGCTCGTATTGCCGGAATAGATTTACCCAGAGATAAGAGGGTAGAGATCGGCTTGACTTATATCTATGGAATCGGTAGGGCAAAATCCAAAGAGATTCTTGAAGCTACCGGTGTAAATCCAGATACTAGAGTTCGGGATCTAACAGAAGCCGAGATATCTAAGTTAAGGGATTATATCGATAAAAATCTAAAAGTTGAAGGTGACCTTAGACGGGAAGTAGCTATGAATATCAAGCGATTGATAGAAATCGGATGTTATAGAGGGATCCGACACCGAAGAGGGTTGCCGGTTCGTGGCCAGAGTACGAAGCAGAATGCAAGAACTAGAAAAGGTCCTAGAAGAACTGTTGGTGCCAAGAGAAAAAAATAAGGAGGGTCATGAATGGCTAAGAGGCAAGCGCGAAGAACCAGAAAACGCCGAGAAAAAAAGAATATTGAACGTGGGCATGCTCATATCCACTCAACTTTTAACAATACAATAGTTACTATAACTGATACTGCTGGAAATGCGGTATCATGGGCAAGTTCTGGTACCGTTGGTTTTAAAGGGTCGAGAAAAGGAACTCCCTTTGCAGCACAGATGGCAGCAGAAGCCGCAGCAAAGTCAGCCATGGAGCATGGTCTGAAGACCGTGGAGGTATATGTTAAAGGCCCAGGTGCTGGCAGAGAAGCTGCTATAAGATCTTTACAGGCTGCAGGACTTGAGGTAAGCCTTATTAAGGACGTAACTCCAATTCCTCACAACGGG
>CALGOY010000274.1 GCA_937960725.1 uncultured Bacillota bacterium | reverse complement strand
AATCCCTGGTATCCTCTCCCATGCCCAGCTCTTTTGGCTTCCATGTTTTGGTGATAAACTCTATGGTCAGCTTGTCTTCTCCCTTCAGCAGATTTTCTGGCATCTCAAGGGTATATTCCTCAAATTCTTCTCCCATATCGACAGAGCCGATGGACTGGCCGTTTACTATAACCTCTACTTTCTCGGTTAGAACGTCTGGAGGAAGCAGGTGCCTAGCCCGGATAGTCAGCCCCTTTGCCTGGGATGCGTAGCCTTCAGGCAGGGCCACCTCCAGCAAAGATCTGGGGCCGCTCCAGCGATAGTCCTCCTTGCCGCTGCTTTCGGCTCCATAGAAGCCTTCCAGCCTGTAGTTGATATCTTCGGGATTTCCAACGTCCAGCTTACCATCCTCCCAGGATATTGGTCCTACTGCAGGCTCATATATATTCACTTTCCATGTGTGGGAAAATACCTTTTCAGGCCTGCGGTCATGAACTACTTCAGCCCTATTGTAGCTAAGTTCAATGCTGTCCCTGTGTACTAGATAAAAGGGCTGACCGGCCATATTGCTATCCCGCGAGCTTAGGAGAAAGTAGATGCCCCTTCCTTCCGCTTGTTTGTCCTCTATAAATCTCAATAAGTTTTCTACATCGTAATTCTCCCTAAGGGGCAGTACCTTTTTATCATAGATTAAATCTAGTGGGGTCCCTATAAGCCTTGATGCATAGTTGGTGTCTATGGATAGTATTATATCATCGTCATCAAATTTTTCAGCGATTTCCTCCAGCTGCTTGTCCACCCCTCCATATTCGGTATGGAATACAAAGGGGCGGGATGCTAAGGCAAAGTTTATTATCAAAACCGCTACAAGCCCCAGCCCCAGGGCTTTGATCAATTTCTGCTTCCGGCTGATTAGCTCGTCTATCACAAGGGCAGCAAACACCAGCATCGCCGGGATAATAAAGGGCACGTGGCGCCTTACCGCCCAAAAGTGGTCTGGATATATTCTGGGGTCGTACAGGAATATGGAAAAGTTAAGCAGCACCAGCAGCATAAAGAACAGATGCTTTTTGGATGCCTTCTTTAATACAAACAGTATAAATCCAGCAAGGCATAGGACAAGCCCTAAAGGCGTAACATACCAGCCTATGCGGACCAGGGTTTCCTCGCGGAAGCTCCTCATCCTTACCTCGCCGCTTTTTATGTGGTCGCTGGGGATGTAGGGCCGGATGAAATATAGATATATAAATGCCACTACAGCTATAACTGTTAAGAGGAGCATCCACCATTTTTTATGCTTTTCAAACCAGCCAAGCCAGCTGTAGAGCCTCTTCCTGCACAGCCATATCAGAAGCAGCCCTGCCAAGGCCAAGGCTCCCAGTATGGCAAATAGCATCGGAAGGCTCAGCTTATCCGGCAGAGGGGTGTCCCCTATCAGCTGATAGTGGGTGTATTCCCTGCCGTACTGGTATACGTAGATAAAGAATATAACTGCGCATAGGGCTAAAGAAGCTATAACATATTTAATCCATGTAACGGACTTATTGTCTTTTAGATAGTTATATAAGATATACAGGACCAGGGGAAGCAGGATGAGTATATTATCCAGCCTGACTAAAATAGAGACACCTATCGTCAGCCCCGCCGCTGCCGCCAGGAGGGGATTTTTGAACTTGTGGGTCTTTATGAGAAGGTATATGGTAAACCAAAGCAATAGCTGGGATAAAATCTCGGTGTAGGGTCCCCTGGCATACCAGATCTGGCTGATATTGATAACCAGCAACATCGCTGTTATAAGGCCTATCCTTTCCTTCATCAGCTCCCCTACTGAGCTATACACGATCAGGACTGAGATAAGCCCCAATAGCGGCGTGACATATAGAAACCAATTCCCTCCAAGCCACTGATAGCCCAGGGCCAGCCAGGCGGTGTAGCCGTGGTAAAACTGGGGATTGATCCAAGTCTGTCCTCCCCGGTTTTCTAGGTAGAAGCCTGCGTATTTATGGCTATCTACATCGAATACCCCTGGGTAATTTTCTTTTACATGATCTATCAAAGGATCTTTTTTCATCACCTGGCCCGTTTTAGCCATGTGGACTGCGGCATTGACGTATACCCCTGGATCCCGGCCTCCGACGTAGTACTCCGCAGGCCGGGAATACAAAATCACCGCAATTAGCAAAACTATAGCTATACCCCAAGTGCTGCGTAAATCGGGCAGCAGTTTTTTTATGGGGAAGCTCTCCCCCTTGGAGGCTATCCATAGGAACCTTGCCAGCCCCACTATCAAGTACAGGCCCATTATTAGGTATATATTAAGGGAGCGCAGAAGGAGCAGGATAATGGACACTAGGGTAGTTATTACCACGGAAGTCCCTGTGATAAATGCCCACTTCCCTCTATTTAGGATGCTCTCCCTGCACTGTCCCTTTAAGAAAGACAGGAGCACTAGTCCCGGTATGGTTAGCAATATTATCATGATTTAACCTCCCTAATCCTCAAATCGTATATAGTCCAGCATAAACCCTAGATCTCTGGTATCTGCTCCCATGCCCAGCTCTTGGGGCTTCCAGGTGTTGGTAATAAACTCAATGGTTATTTTTTCTTCTCCTTCCAGTAGATTTTCTGGTATCTCCAACGTGTATTCCTGAAATTCCTCTCCCATATCGACGGAGCCGATGGACTGGCCGTTTACTATAACCTCTACTTTCTCAGTTAGGACGTCTGGGGGAAGCAGGTGCCTGCCCCTGATAGTCAAGCTCTTCGCCTGGGATACGTCGTATTCCTCCGGCAGGGTCAGCTCCACCAAGGCCCTGGGGCCGCTCCAGCGATAGTCCTCCTTGCCGCTGCTTTCGGCTCCGTAAAATCCTTCCAGCCGGTAGTTGATATCCCTGGGATTTCCAATATCTATTACACCTTCCTCCAAGCTATCCTCCCAGGAGATGGAGCCCTCAACGGGCTCGTATATGTTTACCTCCCATATATTGGTGAAGACGTTTTCAGGCTTCCGATCTTCTACTACTTCTGCGCTGGTATACCAAAACTCAACGGTGTCTTTGTATTCTAAGTGAAAGGGTAACTCTCCCATATAAGTATCATCCAGGCCCAGGAGGAAATAGACGTCCCACCCTTCCGCTTTTTTGTCCTCTATAAATCTAGCTAAGTTCTCCCCATTGAAACTTTCCCCTACGGTCAGCACATTTTTACCGTACATGAGATATAGGGGCGTGCCAGCCAATCGTGGTGTTACCTGGGCATCCCAGGTAATGATGAGGTCGTTTTCATCAAAATAGCTGGCCAGCTCCTCTACCCCCTGCCTGGTACCTCCGTACTCGGTATGGTGAAGAAAGGGCCGGGCCTCGTGGATTAAAAATATACATAGGAGGGCTGTAACAGCAAGGGATAGGGGCTTTAGCTTTATCTTCCCGACGGTCAGCCGGGAAATTCTATCCAGGGCGTAGGCCATGAATATGGTAAAGCTGGGTATTATCATGGGCACGTACCGCCTTACCGCCCAGAAGTGATCGGGGAAAATCCTGGGGTTGTATAGGTACATGGTGCAGAAGGTGAGCATAAACAGCATGGGGAATATATGCTGTTTCCTAAACTTGTTGTGTATAAAATCTATAAATCCTCCCAAAGCCAGCAGTATTCCCAGAGGGGATATATACCAGCCTAGTCTTACGAGGGATTCTTCTCTAAAGGAGTAGTAGCCTTCGGGCAACAAGTTCCGATTGGGATTTAGGGGACGGACAAAATAGAGCCAGCCAAACAGAAGCACCATCCCTACCCCTATTACAAGGGCTATGGGCTTTCTCCTGCCCCTTAGCCATTGAATTAGCTTGGCCCATTGATTTCTCAAAAGGATAACTATCATAACTCCCACTACCGACAGGGCTCCCAGCAGTATAAATAGATTTCTTAAGCTTAGGGAGTTGGGAATAGGGGATCGCAATATGAGCAGGTGCTTGGCATAGTCCCGGTTAAATTTGAGCGCATAGGAAACGAATATCAAATACATAGCTGCTAGAGATAATATAAAGGTCCATATCCATCGCCCCAACTTTCCCTTATCGTATGCCAATATAAATATTAAGGATAAGCCTACAGGTATTGCTACGAATATATTGTCCAATCTAACCAGCAGCGCCGTCCCTATGGTTAATCCGGCCAGGAGCGCCATTAAGTCATGCTTGTTCTTCCAAGCCTGCACGATGAGAAAGATGCTAAACCAGGTTATTAGCTGGGAATGGATTTCTGAATAAGGCCCCCGGGCGTACCATATCTGGGCTATGTTAAGGCCCAATAAAACGACAGTTAAAAAGCCTGTTCTCCTGCTCCACAGGCTGCTGACTACGGCATATATTACCAGCATGGAGATTAGGGCCAATATTGGGGTCATGTATAAAAATCCATCGAAGCCAAAAAAGCGGTGCCCTGTGGCCAACCAGGCGGTGTAGCCATGGAAAAACTGGGGGTTGGTGTAGTATCTATCCCCGTGCCTTTCCATAAATACACCTGGAAACTTTAAGTGGACGTCTTTAAATACATCGGGATAGTTTTCCTTAAGCCCTTGAAGCAGGGGATCTTCCACTTTGAGCCGGCCGAGCCTAGATAGCTGAACAGCGGTGCCGGCATAAATCCCTGGATCCCTACCTCCGAAGTAGTACTCGGTGGGCTGGCAAAAGATTAGGGCTAATATGATAAAAACTAAGACAGCCGCTATTATTTTTATACGGCTTTCCCTGCTGTCAAAGCTTAGAGGGGCTATAAAGTCTTGCCAGGGAATTTTCCGCCAAACTATCCACACGACAAGAAGCACAGCATAGAAAACAGCAAGCCACTCTACGGGGAATATATCCATTAATAGGAACAACACCATAATTAGAGTGGTCAGCGTCACGGAAGTAGCCAAAACAAAGGCCCAGCGGACCGCCAGGGAAAAGCTATTTCTAATCTCGTCCTCTAATAGGCTATAGATGCACAGCCCCGGGACGGTCAGCAACAGAAGCGTAAGGGGTATCCCTAATATAAACACCATACCACCTCATTCTAGGTTATATTTTAATAATCTCTCCAGCAATATCCTAGACAGCTTGCTCCAATCATACCGATCCTCTACATACCTTCGGGCGGATTGGGTTTTTTCTTCTATTTTATCTCCCATTTCTAAAATATTTTTTATCATCTCTGGCATTTGTTCAATATCCGCCAGCCACATATGGCTGGTATCGTCTATACCCCTGGCTCCAAAGGGGGTGGTTAGTACGGGAAGCCCCGCAGCCATATAATCGAACATCTTCAGATTGGTACCCGAACCGGATATCACTGGATTGAGGGCTATATCCGCCAGGGCAAATATCTTTTCCTTCTCCTCATCGCTGACGATTCCCATAAGCCCTACATTGGGCGGAATATACTCCCTGATGAATGCATGGCATTGGCTGCCCATCAGCAGATAATGTATATCGGGGGTTTGTCTGGCAAAATCGAATATTATCCTGCAGGCTTCTAAGTTGGGCGGATGCCAGCTGCCCATAAACAGGGCTATTTTCTGGTTCTCTAAATCCATCTCTTTTTTGTTAGCCCTGCGGGATTTGATATCCGTATAAGGTATGCTTTGGGTATCCACTCCGTTGGGGACCACGACCATCCGCCCGGTTGGAACATCATAAAGCTGGGACAGCCTTTCAGCATCCTCCTGGGAGCACACGACGATAAGACTGGCAGCCTTGCAGCATTCCTCCTCCGTTGCCCTCACTAGGTTCAAAAATTCCCGTCCCTCGGGGCTGTCAGGCAGTATACCTTTTTTGATGTCATACTCCACGTCCTGGGCCTCGTATATTAAGGGCCTGTCCCCCAGATATTTTTTCACCTCGTGGTATAAATAGGGATGAGATACGACTACTAGATCGGCATCTGCCATCGCCCTTTTCAAAGCCCGTCCGTATTCAGGAGTATACTTGGATAAAAGGGGCATAGCCATATCGGTAACTACACAGCCTACCCGCTTCTGCATCTTCGCCTCCAGCTGGTGATGGGCAAGGCTCGTCGGAATCCTAGTCTCCCATACATGGGGGGCAATCTCCCCTTCAAAAGCTCGCTCTCCATGGTTGGTAAAGCTTACAATTTCTATATCATAAAGTTCGGTCAAGCCCTTAAACAGATGGTATATCCTAGCCTGTCCACCGCCTCTAGGGGGATATACAGGGAATGTGCAGGCAAGGGCGAGTTTTTTCCTGGAGCCGCCGCGGCTTCTACGGACGCCCTGTCTCTCTTCCTGCTTTTCCTGGCTCCCCCTATCAACAGCTTTCCCTGCCCCCTGATTATCTCCTCCAGTCAGCTCCAGGGCCACCGTCTTCCAATTGATGGAGGATACTTTCTTTAAGGCCCTCTCCCCCATCTGTCTTATCTGCTGCTCAGGCATATCGCATATCCGCTGAATCTGCCGGGCTAAATCTTTAGGATCGGGCTCGGACAAAAAGCCGGTTACTCCATCCTCTACAAATTCTTTAGGACCGCCAGAATCTCTGCATGTAATAACCGGCTTTCCGCTCATCATAGCCTCAATGGTAACTAACCCGTAGTCCTCATCATAGGGGATAAACAGCACGCAGCGGGCATTGGAATAATACTCCACCACTTCCTCATCGCTGACAAAGCCTAAAAACTCTATCCTGCTGTCCCCCGCCGCCATCCTTTTAAGCTCTTGCTCCATAGGCCCTGTGCCGGCTATCTTCAGCTTAATATCCGCATCCACATATTTCATCGCCTCTATTATCAGCGCAATCCGCTTGGGCCCGTCCAGCCGGCTTATGGTAAACAGGTAGTCGTAAGAGCCCTGGCGAAAATCCGGTAGAGAAGAGGGTGGATATACTACGGTAACCTCTGCCCCTTCGGGGAAATACTCCGTCCTGTTCTTTACATTTTCAGAAATGGCGTAGAACTTCCTAATCCGCCTATGGGACAGGGCTTTATCGTCCATAAAGCGAACTACCCGCCGCAGAAATGGGCCGGGAAGGGCAAAGAATTCCTCCGGCACCTTCTCCTGCACCTTATACAGCTCGTCCAAGGCATCGAAAAGCCCCTCTACCGTGCTGCCCTTTTGATCCATATATTTTAAAACTTTGTTTATATATAGGTTGTGGCCGGGCACTTCCTCAGGCAGTCCGGTGAGATGATAGGTGTCGTACACTCCCCTAAGCCTGTGAGCCATGTAGCATATATGGTTTGGATGCCTTACCATCCAGGCGGGATACTTGGTGGTAATTACCATATCAAAGTCGTCCAGGTCCATATGATAAAACTTTTTATAGCCATCTATAATCCCCCAAAATGAGCTCTCGTCTATAGGAACCTTGATAATCTCCGCCTGGTGGGGGGTATATTTATTGATACTCTCCCACAGTCCCGCTATCAGGTACTCCATCCCCCCTATGGTGAAAGGAACGGGGCTAGGAGCTACTATGGCAATCTTCATATTACAACCTCCATCAGTTTCGGAATTTCAGTTGCTGAAGTACTATTATACTTCTCCAGCCTATACATTTTCCAAAATACTATTCAGATGATCAATCGCCTTCTCCCAGCTATACTGCCGGCTGTACTCATAGGCGTTTTTACCCATCTCCCTCAGCTTGTCCGGACTGTCGGCAAGGTAGTTTATGGCCTCTGCAATTGCCTCTCCCTTAGGCTCTACTATAAATCCGTTTATCCCTTCCTCGATAAACTCCGTGAAGCCTCCGCCGTCGCTGCACACGATTACAGGTTTGCCGAAGGCCATGGCCTCTATGGCAGTCAGCCCATAGTCCTCTTCGTAGGCCGGACATACAACGCAAAGGGCATTGGCATATTCCCTAATAAGCTGCTCGTATGGCACCCTGCCGGTAAATATTACATTGGACTCTGGCTTTCTAAATCTGGGTACCTTCAGCTTCTCTGCTTGGAATATGGCGTGCTTCCACATATATTCATCGTCTATATCTTCGCCCCTGTGATGAAGGGCTGTCAGGTACTGATCCATCTTCTTAAGCCTTTCGGTCTGTCCTCCCTGCCCTATCACCTTGCCGGTTAGGCCTTTTACGTGCTTCATGGCGTGGATAAACAGCTCGGGCCTCTTGGGAAATTCGTGCCTACCGACGCATATAGGGGAACCATAGCTTAAGTCCCCATCGTAGTTATACAGTTCATCGCTAATTCCTGCTGCAAACACGTCTATATGGCCTGTTATGCCGCTGTAGTGCCTCAGCCTATAGGCCACATGCTGGCTGCCCGCTATATAGTGCTTGTCGTTGGTTATATAAAGGCTGTCGATTTCCCTTACAATTTCGGTAGATAGCTGATGTACCGCCCCGTCCATTATGCCGCATTCTATGTACACATCGGCTAATTCGTAGAATATTTTGTTGTGGTGATAGAACAGGGGCACCACTTTTTCGTGCTGAACTGCATAGGAAGGGGGTTGGGTTGTAAGAGCTATATCGTAACCGCTAAGGTCCAGCTTTTCAAACGCTTCTATACTGGTTACATACCTAAAAAACTCCATGTTAGCATGATACACTTCTGGCGGAATGTCTATATTGCCTACCCTAGTCCTGGGAATCGTCATATCCACCTTAATAGTATCCACCTGATGACCTTTTTCCTCTAGACCCCGGATTATCCGGTCCACAACGATTTCAAAGCCCCCGGTTATCTTGTAATCCGGTTTTACCAGTGCAATCTTCATTTCTCTATTCCTCCTGCCAGGCCTTCTGCCACTGATTTTCTGCCTATTACTATATAGTCCTGATAGCCAAACAAAAGCTCATTTAAAAGGTTTATGCCGTCGTTGAAGCTTTCGATATTGGGTATATCCTCATCCCTCGCCTCTAATAAGGGTAGAGAGTAGGGTATTTTACTGCTTTCGCTATACCTGATTTCTACCGCCTCTAATCCGTAATACTCCATCAAAAATTTCATAGTTTCTGGATGAACGGGCTTTGTATGGCTCAGATCTAGATAAAAGGAGTTGGAAAAGGTTGAAAGCATGGTTGGATTAGGAGTTTCTATCACTAGATAAGCCCCTGGCTCCAGCTTTTTGGCCGCCAGCTCTAAAAGCCTTGTAAGGTACTTAGGCTCCAAGTGTTCTATGACTTGACCCATGAATATTCCGCCGAGGGAGTTGTCTTCAAGCCCCTCCAGCTCTGTTACGCCGTCGTTTAATTTAACGTCCAATCCCTTCTGCCTGCAGTAGTCAACGAACTGCTCATTAACATCTATTCCCCTGGCCTTGATGTTGTTTTCCCTCATCAGCTCCAAAAATTCTCCGCGGCCGCATCCTATATCCAGCACGTTTTTCCGGCCTTCAAACCAGGGTAGGTAATAGCGCATAGCTTCTTTTATCTTCTCTTCGCTTCCCCTAAAGCGGTTTTCGAATAAGAAGTAGTCCACTTCCACGGGCTCTGAGAGCCCTTTATCGGCACCAGTGTCTTTTTTGCTAGATTTTAAAGATTGAGCGTTTTCTGCAGCAGGAGCTGCCTCCGCCTCAGAGCTTGCTCTCCTGGCCTCCAGCTGCCTGAGCTTATATACTCTATATGTAATGTCTGCCCACTGCTGCTGGAGCTCTGTTCTTAAATCGGACAGGCTCTCTATCTGGCCTTCATTCTTATCCAGGCGCTTTTCTATTTGTGCAAGCTTCCGATCAATGACCTTAAAATTCCGCTCCATCAGAAGCAGCTTGTTGGTAATCTCATTGATGGCAGAAGTCACATAGGCATTGAATCGGGTCACATCATCTGCTATGGGGTTTATATACCAGCGCAAAAATTTGCGCACTACTTTCTTGCCGAATACTATAAACCTTCCTATGAACTTCCGATGAGACGTGATTGGCCTATCGGCCGCTACAGACCAGGAGCTATTCATCCCATCCCTGTTTCTAATTAGCTCATTCAAATCTAGATCCGCATGAATAGGGATATCTTCACTATCCAGGCTCTGCAGCCCGGGCCTACCCAGTATTCTGCGGATCACTTCGTCTGCTTTTAAGTTTTTCCCGTATATTTTTTTCTCTCTATAATGTTCTTGGACTTTTTCCTTATATCCTATCAAATCTTTATCCTTTGTATCAATCACCCGCCCTATCTTTATCTACAATTTCCCAACTATGGAATAGCCGGCTCACGCCCACATCTTTTATCTCCGAGTAGACGTTGAATTCTAATATGTGGGTTATATAGTCGTAGGCCAGTCCATCCTTATCGTGAACAGCTACATCGAGAGTGTAGCTGCCTTCAACAAGGCTCATGGGGTCTATTTTGCACAATATCTCTCCCTCATCCTGCAATTTTTCAGGCTCTATTTTGAAGTTGTCTATAAATGTGTTGGTCCCGTAGCAGTGTACCCCGTCTAACCTGTGGATCCCAATTCCAAAGCCTATGTTTTTTACATCCTTTAGCTTTCGGTATCCTATCCTTATGGCCATCGGCTCTCCCGTGGTGAAGCTCCGCCTCTCCCTGCCCTCTGCATCTTCCAGGGACACCCGCTGTATTATTACATTTCCATTACCCCAGCGCTGAGATTTAGGAGTAGGCTGTTGGCCATCAGCTGCAGGGCTATATCCCTCATCCTGTCCGCCGGCAGCCTGGTTGGCTTGCTCCTGCAGATCTAGGGATTGCTGAGGATCTGAGGGCTCAAAGGATGGCGGAAGGGAGAGCCTGTCTTCAGCTCCTCCAGCAAGGAGGGCCGCCTTTTCATCTTTCTCCATCATATACTGCAGGTATTTTCTGCAGACGATGGTAGCATCTCCATATTCCTCCAAATAGCCGTCCCGAATCCACATGGCTTTGTCGCACAGCTTTTCCACCGAATCCAGGTCGTGGGATACCAACACGATGGTTACCCCATCCCTCTTCAATTTCTGCATTTTATTATAGCATTTCCGCTGGAAGTTCACATCCCCAACGGCCAATATCTCATCTATGAGGAGTATGTCGGCTTTGACGTTGATGGCCACCGAGAAGGCCAGCCGCATGTACATTCCCGAAGAATAGGTGCGGACTGGGTTGTCGATGTATTCTCCCAGCTCCGAAAAGCTTATTATATCGTCTAACCGGGCGTCTATCTCCTCTTTCGTCAGCCCGAATATGGAAGCGTTGGTATATATATTTTCCCTACCGGTCATATCGGGGTGGAATCCAGCTCCCAGCTCCAGCAGGCTGGACACCTTGCCCTGGATCTTTATCTCCCCATGGTCGGGGTATATGATGCGAGTTAAAAGCTTTAGGAGTGTGCTCTTGCCAGAGCCGTTTTCCCCTATCAAGCCTACTGCGCAGCCTTTTTCTA
>CALGOY010000273.1 GCA_937960725.1 uncultured Bacillota bacterium | reverse complement strand
TTCTACTTTAAAAAAGTGGAAAGTTAATTTAGATTATTAGCAATGTATGTAGTAGAAAGGAGAATAGGGATGGCCGTCAGCGATCAAATGGGCTGGACAGCCCAAGGCATCGATACTTTGGAGAGGAAAAGTGAAAAAGAAGATTTAGATAGGATACGGGATATAATAAAATATTATTCTCCGGAGAAAATAGTAATAGGCCTTCCTAAAAACATGGATGGAACTATAGGAGCTCAAGGGGAGAAGGTCAAAGAATTTGGAGAGCTTATTAAATCCAAAGTGTTTTCAGGTGAAATAATATACTGGGATGAGCGGTTAACTACCGTCTATGCTAATCGTGTTTTGCTTGAAGGGGATATGAGCAGGAGGAAAAGGAAGAAAAAGATAGATAAAATTGCAGCCGTGTTTATTCTACAAAGCTATCTAGATTATTTAAATAATCAAAAAAAGGAGAGTAGATGAGGTGGAACAATATAATAATATAGTAGAGCTCATAGATGAGCAAGGCGAAAGCGTTGAATTTGAATATTTAATGAACCTAGATTATGGAGGAAGAGAATATATATTGTTAAGACCTATAGATCAAGTAGATCAAGATGATGAGGAGGAAGATGAAGTAGTAATATTGAGAGTAGAACAGGACGAAAATGGCGACGATGTTTACACCAGCATAGAAGATGAAAAGGAAGCCAATGAAATTTTAGCTGCCTTTAATGAAATTATAAATGAATACGAGTCATAATAGAGCCTCATGTGATAGAACCTCATGTGAGGTTCTATTTTTTTACAAAATTAAATATAAAAAACATTAAAATATAGTGTAAAAAAAGGAAAAAAAAAAATGATGTCGAATAAATATACCTGATACCCATTATTTAACTTTGGGAGGTCTGTGGGATGTTGAATTTCAATCAGACTAGGCTCCTAGAAAAGGCTTTAGATAGTGCCTGGCTTAGAAATGAAATTATCTCCCATAATATTGCAAATGCCGATACGCCGGGCTACAAGAAAATGGGAGTCAAATTTGAAGAAGAACTAAAATCGGCTCTAGAAGCTAGTAGCTTTGTTGGTAAAAGAACTAGAAATAAGCATATTAGTATAGGTAGCAAATCGATCGATGAAGTTGAACCAGAAATATATACAGTCCAATCTACCAGGTCGAGAATAGACGAAAATAATGTTGACATTGAATCTGAAATGGTGGAACGGGCAAAAAATGAAATCTACTACAATGCATTAATTCAAAAGTTGTCCATGGAGTTTAGAAGGTTGAGCAATATAATCAATGAAGGGAGATGATAAAAGTGTTCAGGTCTTTTGACATAAGCGCTTCTGCTTTGACTATGCAGCGACTTAGGATGGATACAATCGCACAGAATGTAGCAAATGTAGATACCCCTAGGTATCGAAGACGGATGTTAGTAGTACAGGAAGATAGGAATAATAGACCTTTTTCTAGTTATTTATCAGAAAGCATTAAAGCATTAGATGGGGTAAAGGTATCGCGAATAGTAGAAGATCCCGCTCCTTTTAAATTGGTGTATGACCCAACCCATCCCGATGCAGAGGAAGATGGATATGTGCGCATGTCTAATGTAGACATTTTAAAAGAGATGGTAGACATGATATCAGCTACTAGATCTTATGAAGCGAACGTAACTGTTTTAAACGGTTCCAAAAATATGGCTATGGCTGCATTAGAGATAGGAAAATAGGAGGTTTGATATAGATGGAAATTCGACAAATTTCTAGCCTAAGCAGACCAATTTCAAATGCATCTGGTGCTAATAATGAATCTGCTTCTTTGGGTTTTGCCGATATTCTTAAGAGTATCATAGATGAGGCCCAGGCTTTAAGACAAGTAGATTTACATAATAATGCCCTTTTGGCAACTAGGGAGATAGAAAGTCTTCATAAGCCCATGATCGATATGAAAAAAGCAGAATTAGCTTTACAATTTACACTGCAAGTGCGAAATAAAATACTTGAGGCATATCAGGAGATCATGAGAATGCAGATTTAAACATATCAAATTAGGTCGAAAGGCTGATTTTATTTTCGACAAGATTATAATAAAATATATATAAATGTTTAAATTTGTAAACAGCAATAGTTGGGGGAAGCGGGGATTCAATGGCAAATATACTTGAGACAATAAAAACACAAAAAGAACAACTAAATAAATTTTGGTCTAATTTGGAAAAGTCAAAGAAAAGGAATATCATCATTCTCAGCAGCTTGATTCTACTGGCGATTGTCATAGCCTCAATACTATTAAGCCGAGAAGATTATGTAGTACTATATTCGGGCCTAGAT
The DNA here is from genome assembly GCA_937960725.1 of uncultured Bacillota bacterium. Classification (GTDB taxonomy): domain Bacteria; phylum Bacillota; class Clostridia; order Caldicoprobacterales; family UBA3941; genus CALGOY01. Next base: position 1,122 of record CALGOY010000273.1, on the reverse strand, counting down.
GAAAAAGAAGCTGCAGAAGTGTTCACCAAGTTAGAAGAGCTCGGTGCGAAACCAAAATTAGATGGAACATCTACTATACTTGTCCCCGAAGATAAAGAACCTCAAATACGGATGCAAATGGCTATGGAGGGGTATCCGAAATCCGGCTTCAACTACGATATTTATCTTCAAACTAGCAGCTTTGGTCAAACTGATGATGAAATGCGAAAGCGCTGGATTATACAGCTTCAAGAGCGTTTAGGCGAATCGATACGCTGTTTAAACGGGGTTCAGGATGCAGTAGTTACTATCGCAATGCCTGAGAAGGATGTATTTGTACTAAAGGATAATGAAACGCCGGTTACGGCTTCAGTTATTGTTCTGCCCGAAGTGGGTTATGAAATATCTTATGAGCAAGCTAAAAGTATTGAACAGCTTGTTGCAAAAAGCGTGCCGGGGCTTGATCCCGAAAATATCAGCATCATTGATAATGAAATGAATATACTTAACGATCAATCCCGCGATGAGTCTAAATTAGCAACCGATGAGTTTGAACTTGAAAATCAGCTGGAGAATAAATTAAAAAAGCGGGTTGAGAACTTGCTCGAGCCAGTGTTCGGCCGTGGTGCGGTTAAGGCTGCGGTAGATGTAAAGTTGGATTTCTATACTAAGGTGACTGAATCCGTTAGATTTGAGCCGGTTTTAGACGATGAGGGTACAGGGATTATTGTAAGTCAAGAAACATTGAGAGAAAGAGTTAACAATGCATACTCCGGAGGAGTTCCTGGAACGGAGACCAATACAGAAACGACTGAATATGCTTATGCAGATGGGGAAAATTCTTCTTCTCAAAGACATGAAGAGAGAATAAATTATGAAATAAACGAGATAAAAGAAAGAATCGAAGAGGAAAATGGAAACGTACAGGATTTGTCTATTGCTGTTGTCATCGATAGCAATAAGCTATACAGTACTGATTTTCAAACCATAGAGCAGGTTAGAGAGCTAGTTGCAATGGCAATAGGCACTGATATAGAAAAGGTTTCGGTGCAAAGCTGGGAGTTTGACAGAGAATTCCAAGATGATTTAGAGGAAGAACTTGAAAAGAGAGGCAGAGTAGGAGAAGGATTGCTTGATTCGAAT
>CALGOY010000272.1 GCA_937960725.1 uncultured Bacillota bacterium | reverse complement strand
CGACCACCGAGATCTACACTCTTTCCCTACACGACGCTCTTCCGATCTTGTAATGAACGGGCTAGCCGGTATACTTATAGCCCCTTTGTTTATGCTGCTGCCATTATTTACTCAAGAGGAGGAAATGACGAGCCTCATCTCTCAGCTTAAAAATCCAGAGCTAGGATTTGCAGTCACTTTAGGTACCCTAGCCGTTGCCCTATTTATGGTCAGCCTCAACATCGTTGCCTCTACAGCTATTTCCCGGGAAGGTTCTCTGTTTTGGATATCTAAGATAATACCTATATCCCCAAGAGAGCAGGTACTGGCAAAGCTTCTCCATAGTACAGTCCTATCACTGATAGGAGTTTTTGTAATCATTGCTATCGTTCAGTTCCTCATAGGGCTTTCTATACTTAGAATTCTGGCGCTGATTATTCTAGGCGCAATTGGAAGCTTTATGCTCAACACCATGACTTTAATCATCGATGTTTTGCGGCCTAAGCTTGAATGGAACGATCCCCAAGAAGCGATAAAGCAAAATATAAACGCATTGCTGAGCATGTTATTATCTTTAATCTCCTTGGCATTATTGGCAGGAATCACTGTAATACTTATTCTTGTCAAAGCACCTGAATGGCTGACCTACTTGATATTAGCAATAATAATGGGAGTTATCGCTATTATTAGCCTGTATTTGCTCTTTGTCCTTGCAAAGCAGCAATATACACGTATTGAAATATGATAATCTTTTTAATTAAAAAATACCTCCTAGTAGATAATTGTCTACTTTGGAGGTATCATATTACTTTAAGCTTTTTATAGCACTTATTCATTCAACTAAATCTGCTCTCCCTCTGTTTCATCTGTGTCTTTGTTCAGATATAAATATTTATGGATTTCCTTAATAATTTCATCGCCGAAACTTTCTACCTGTACAGAACCTACATTGCTAATTCCCAGCAGCTGCTTTTTGGTCAGCGGCTTCACATCCGCAATCCTCTCCAAGGTAGCATCATCGAATATCATGCTGTCCGGCTCTCCTACCTCGTGGGATATTCTATTCCTTAGCTGCTTAAGCCGTTTAAATAGGCCTTTATCTATATCTCTATCTTTTTCTTCCGGTTCTTCATCTACTTCATCTATGTGCCCTGGTTCTGTACTCATTTGAAAAATTCCCTCTAGCAGGTTGTCTAGAGCCTCTTCGTCCAGCTCTTCTAAAATACTGCTAGCACAAACAGTGCAGTTGCCGCATTTATCAAAGCTAGGTGTTTCATTGAAATATTCCAATATGAAATACCTGAGGCATCTATCGCCTTGACAATACTCCCTGATTTTATCCAATTTATCTATTTCTACTTCCTGATGGAAGTTAATCTCTTCTTGAGTTAATTCCATCTTCCTATCTAAAGTTGCATAAACAATGCCGTTTCTAACTTCCACATAGTTATATTCAAACAGCTTTCGCAGGCAGCTCTGTAAAGTACGCCTATCTATCTTTCTGCTTCTCAATAGCAGCTCTTGAGAAACTCCTCTAGCTCCGGCTCTTCTAACCCGATTATACATCCGCTCCACCAGTTTTATTGGAGGATAGTTGCCCTCTATCATATATCGGTTTAATCGATAATCATCCTCCGAATAAAGCAATATACAATAAGCTTTTTTCCCATCCCTGCCTGCTCGGCCGGCTTCTTGATAGTAGTTTTCCAGAGACTTTGGCATATTGTAGTGAATGATATACCGAACATTGCTTTTATTAATCCCCATGCCGAATGCATTGGTGGCAACCATTACCTTAATCTTATCCTGCAGAAAAGCATCTTGAGTGCGGCTTCGGGTTTCATTGCTGAGGCCTGCATGGTACATGCCAACAGCAACCCCTCGCATTCTCAGCATATCGTAAAGCTCTTCTACCTTACCCCTAGTAGCAGCATATATGATGCCCGACTTATTGGGGTTCTTCTTAATATAGTTTAAAATATACCGTTTTTTATCCTCTGTATTTTCTACCTTAAACTCCAGATTCGGTCTGTCAAAACTCGCTACAAAGATCCTGTAATCAGAAAGCCCCAGTAGCTTACATATATCCTCCTGTACCCTTTTATTTGCAGTCGCTGTAAAAGCCCCGACCACAGGATTACCTACGTAGTTAATAAGATCTTTAATCTTTAAATAGGCAGGCCTAAAATTGTGACCCCATTGGGATATACAATGAGCCTCGTCTATAGCCACAAAGGATATATTAATCTTAGATAACGCTTCTAAAAAAGATTCGGAATAGAACCTTTCGGGGGCAATGTATACTATCTTATATTGCCCTTCTTCCATATTCTTAACTCTTCTCTCTACTTCCCAATCCGAAAGAATGCTGTTTATATAAGTGGCTGATATTCTACGCTCTATTAACTCATCTACCTGATCTTTCATCAACGAAATCAGGGGAGATATTACAACTGTAGTCCCTGGAAGTATGAGGGCAGGAATCTGATAACATATAGACTTTCCTCCGCCAGTTGGAAATATGGCAATAGTATTTTTTCCAGCAAGAATACTGTCAATAACCTCCCGCTGACCAGGACGAAACTTATCATAACCAAAATACTTTTTCAAATATAGCTCTGTAATTGGTAATTGATTAGTCATATACTACTACTCCTTCTATTACTACCAGTTTACAGCTTTTTCTCGTATAAATCAATAATACCACCGCTAAATTGCCATATTGCTACTTAATTCATGCAAATTTTATAGAAAATTGACAAATCAGAAGGTTTAAATATCAAGAAATAATCCTCTCCATTAGCAATGAAGAGGATTTAAAATTTTAACCCATCCACTGTATTACCCCGCAAGCTAGACGCTTGCCTGCATTTCCATCTGGCTGAGTTCTATAGTCATCTGGATTCTGATGGATAATAACCGATTTGCCAACAACATCCCTTGCTCTAAATCTGTTTGTAAAAAAACACATCCAAGCAAATCCATTATTGGAAAACAAAACGGGAAAATCCCCAGCATGATTTCCATGGGGCTGGTTATCTGGATTCCAATGCGCTCCCGCCGATTGGAACGGATTTTCTGGATCACCTACCTCACAGTTGCCAAATTCATGGATATGGAAGCCATGGGGACCAACCGGTGGATTTTTTCCATCTGCAGGTTTGTACGAAGGCAGCCCCCTAACCTGCACACAAACCCTGCATCCTCCGGGTACATCGTCAAAATAAGCAACTCCCCGAATTCCCGGTGCCAAAGGGCCTCCCCTTATATAGGCTACTGCTCTGCGATATTGTGGATAGCTTGGAATTTTTTCTGCATACATATAATAACGGGCTCTCCTCATACATATTCCTCCTATTATGCAATATCCTTACTTTTATCGTCTATATATCCTTATTTATATAATATGCAGTAGCCTTTAATCTGCTATCAAACTGTCAGCAACTTCTTCAAGCATTCCTAAATCCCATAGCAGGCGGCTTGCTATGTATTTGTCGCGGATATCTTTTGTTATGATAAATGTATCTCTAACTTCCCATCTTGAGAGCCCTATATCCCCTGCTTTTACAGGGGCATCTATAAGTTTAAGAAGCTCCACTATATACGATGTCTCAGGCAATTCTTCAGATATAATCCCCAGTATTTCTTGCCAGCTATCTATTATTATATCTAATCTAGCCCTGTGTTTCTGCCTATCATACTTCCCTTCTTTTTTCTCTAATTCAATAAGCACTTTTCCGTTATCCCCTAAAAAATTTAACAAGAATTCTTCCCACTTTTTGATTTCAAACCCATCCACATAGGAAAGAGCTCTATTTCTATCGGGTACAATTTGCTTAATCATATCGTAGATCTGTAGGGACAGCACCGTCCCTATAGCCACCTGAATTCCATGAAGTTCAGCTTTGTTTTTGCCATTTAGCGCCCTCATATCCCATATATGGGAAAAATAATGTTCGATTCCGGAGGCAGGGCGGGAGAGCCCCGCATAGCTCATTGCTATTCCAGCTAGTATCAAACCCTCCATGATATTTACGATCACATCTGGCTCCCTCTTTAAAAGCCCATCTACCGATTCAACGGACTTTTTCAAGGAACGCCTAACTAAATTTGCTACTTCCTCACAATAATATTCACCCGTAATTAGATGGGATATCCGCCATTCGCAAATGCTAATATATTTGGCCAATAAATCTCCAAATCCAGCCTGCAACAATTTCTTGGGTGCATTACAGAGAATATCTATATCAGCGACAATTGCCACTGGACAGGCGCTGGGTAGGGAAACTTTCACCTTATTTCGGATCATCGAAGATGTGCTAGAGGCAAAGCCGTCCATAGACGGAGCCGTCCCAACTATCATATATTTTAATCCCGCTAGTTTTGCAACCAGCTTGCTGATATCATTGATCGTTCCTGAACCAACTCCAATAATAAAGTCGCAGCTGAAATCAAAGTTCATAACCACCTGTCCAACGGAAAATTCATCGGGTTCAACATTATCCTGGGGAAATACGAAACTTGAATATTCCACGCCTTTATCATTAAGTAGGTCGCATACACGCTTTCCAGCAGCAAAATAGGTATTTTTATCGGCTACGATAAAAGGCCGATGTGCTCCATATTTTTCTAGAATATCCGGTATACGAACTAAGGCATTGTGTTCGATTAATACTTCTTTAACATCGGCTTTATGTAGTTTTCCGCAATGGCATCTAATACCATCTTTATCTAATAGTTCAATAAGTGTGATCGTAGACCAATTTTTCATATATGACACTGTATATCTCCCCTCATAATCACTTATACTCAATATCTATTCAATATCAACCCACTGCTTTAATCTATTTGATTCCCTGGCCTTTTCCATTACATATTGTATATAGGCCCCATCTCTTATGGAAGGACTAGCTTGGCTTCCTAAATATACATGATTTAAAAAGTTATACAAAGAATTCTCATTCATCATACTCTCTCCTTAATATATCTAAAATAGAAGGGAAGTCTATATAAATCAACTTCCCTTCTTTATTCTTTACTATTTATAAATTATGTTCATTCACATTATCAAATCAACTATTCCAAATAATCTATAAAATATACTGCTCTTCCTTTTTGGGCCTTGCATCCAGCTCCGCTTTTTTCTCCTCGTATCCAGGTCGCCCTAATAGGGCATAAGTAGCGTTTTTACCTTCTTCTACCCCTGGCTGGTCAAAGGCATTTATGTTAAGCAGCTCTCCAGCAAAGGCTGTTTCTACCTCCATAAAGTATAGGAGCTGTCCTCCCGTAAATGCATTAACTTCAGGGAGATGAATGGTGCGGTTAAGCCTTTTGGCTTTTAGCAAGGCATACTCCGTTGCCATCTGTTCAGCGTGGATTAATTCATTGAAAGTATGTCCACCTAGGAAAGAAACAGCAGGAATGTCTTCGTATCCCTTAGGAATATCTAATTCCGTTCTATACCGCCCTACCGTCAGGAAAGTGATCACCTTATCAAAAGGTCCTTCGGTATAAAGCTGTATCTGAGAATGCTGATCTGTCACCCCTAAAGCTTTTACAGGGGTCTGCCCTACAAATACTTCATTACCTTGAAGATCGTATTTCTTGCCTAAGCTTTCAGCCCACAGCTGCGCATACCAATCTGCCATATATTTAAGGGAGTCGGCGTAGGGCATCATAACCGATATATTCTTTCCTGACTTCATGGCTATAAATTGAAGCGTTGCCGCCATGTAAGCAGGGTTTTTATACACATCGGATTCGCTGACTATCTCATCCATATATGCAGCTCCAGCCAGCATTTCTTTGATATCAATTCCACAAACTGCAGCGGGCAGCAAGCCTACAGGTGATAGCTCAGAAAAACGGCCTCCCACTCCAGCGGGTATATAATAGGTCTTAAAGCCTTCCGCCTTAGCAATTTTTATCAAATTGCCCTTTTCTCTATCGGTTGTAGCGATGATATGCTCTTTATATTTATCCCCTAACTTGTTTTTCAATAGATCGACAACTAGCAGAAATTGTGCCATAGTCTCAGAAGTGCTGCCCGATTTTGTGATAACGTTAAATAATGTCTTCTCAATATCTATTACATCGAAAAGGGCTTTCATTCGCTCTGGATCTACGTTATCCATTACATAGAACTTTGGGCAGCCTCCCCGTTTTTCCTTAGGCAGCTCATTATAAAATGGGTGGTTTAAAGCTTGATGAACTGCGATGGGCCCAAGAGCTGAACCTCCTATACCCAATACTACAAAATTATCAAATTTCTCTTTAATCTCAGCAGCGGTTTTTAATATATCCTCTACTACTTCATCCTGATTATAGGGCAGTTCTCTCCACTCCATATCTCCAGCTTTTCTCTTCTCTACCATTTTAGCTGCAGCGTCATTGAGCTTAGAGTCTAGAGCTTTTATCTGCTCCCACTGAATTCCTTCCTCGCCGATAAACTCCGCCATCATGTTGTTAAAATCAAAAGATAGCCGCATGGATTCCTTCCAACTGCTATCAGTATAGCGTTTCATCAAAAGCACTCCTTTCCGATTGGCTTATGTAGTTAAATTATGTATTTGTATTAAATTCATTAGGATTAGTCATTATTTTATCATATATGCCTTCGATTAGCTATGCAAATTTCAGCTTTTATTCATTTACCATGGTGTATACATTCCATTTTCCATTGATAAAAGTACAAATTACCGCTCCATCCCTATCACTTCTATATACCGAAGCTCCCTGCTCTAGCAACCTTTCCTCCACTTCGGGATGGGGATGGCCAAATATATTCCTTCCCACCTGGATAACTGCAATTTGCGGATCGATTATTTGGATCCACGGCTCTGTCGAAGATGTCCTGCTTCCATGGTGAGCTACCTTTAATATATCTACCTCAAAATCATAAATATCTGAAAGATACTCTTCCACTTCTCTCTCTATATCTCCTGTAAAGAGTATAGAAGTATTTTTATAGCTAAGCCTCATTACAAGGGATCGATTATTCTCATTGTCCCCTCCTATATTTTCAAGTCTAGCCTGATCTTCCATGGGATACAATATGTCTATCCATGCCTTTTTCCCTATTTGATAGCTTTGCCCCTGTACTGCATATATACAAGTTATACCTTTCTGTTTAACTAATTCCTTTAACTGCAGATAGTTTTCTGAAATATCTTTTGGTGGAAATTCCATAAATGCAGCTACTTTAATATCCCGAACAACGGGGATAAGCCCTCCAATGTGGTCGTCATGGCTGTGGGACATAACCACAAGATCTAAACGGCCTATACCATTTTTTAAAAGAAAAGGTACAACAATATCCTCTCCCACATCAAAATCGCCTAAACCTTCCGGCCTTCCACCACCATCAATCAATATATGTTTCCTGTCCGGGGTTCTAATATATATGCAGTCCCCCTGCCCTACATCTAAGAATACAATTTGCATCGGCACAGGCAATATATATTTTATAAATGCCAGGCCTAACAATAAAGCTATAGCTCCGCCAGCCCATAGAAGCGGTCTTTTTATAAACGCCGGCTTTTCCTCAGACATGAGCCACAAAATTAAGTAATAGATAGTTAAAAACATAATACTTGGCGAAACCATTTTAATGGAAGCTCCAGGAAGCGAAGCCATCATATTATTCCCTCT
>CALGOY010000271.1 GCA_937960725.1 uncultured Bacillota bacterium | reverse complement strand
AATTTTGGTGGAACAATAATAATATGTGGTGTTTTGCAACCGATGATGGTCATGGGGCTCTTTATGCCTATTGCGGCGGTTATATTGTAGTTAAGACCGATGATTTTACCCATAGAGGTATAATCGAAGCAATTTCCGAAGGCAGTTTTTATGCAGCCTTTTCACAAAAGGGGCAGGAAGCTCCCCATATAATTGACTTTATAGTAGAGGACGGGGTTGCTAAGCTTTCCTGCTCTCCAAGCCGGAATATTTATATCTATACTCCGAGAGGTTTTCGGTCATATCATGCGGAAGATGGCAAGCCTTTGACTTATGCAGAATATAAGCTGCCAGATAAGGCGTCCTATGTAAAAGCCATATGCGTAGATTTTGCTGGCAATACCTCTTGGTGCCAGCCAATTAGACTATAGCTCTACCATAAATCCTGCAATATGACAATACAACAAAAGGGTATAGAAGGAGATGATTAAATTCCTCTTCTATACCCTTGTTTTTACTGTTAAACTAAATATGCTGGCTAGATAGCTTAAAGCCTGAACTTACTTTAAAGTCCTTCTATATAATCGATTGGCACAGTAAATAGAATTCCTGAATCAGGCGCATCGAAATCGCCAATTACTTCTTTTATACACTTTATACAAGTATCCACTTGTTCATCTTTTAGTGCAATAAATATAGTTTTGTTAAAGTTATTTCTTCCGCCCAGCATTAATTTCAGAGAACCGAAAATAGGAAGATCCTCGCTATTATGTGAAGCAAGAAACCTTGCCATACCTGTGCTATCTATTATAGTCGCTCCTTTTATCCCATAGTTTATAAAATTTTGCAGCAAATCGTCTAATAGATCTATATTATTCAATACCAATACAAGAAGTTTCACCGTCCCACCACCTTTTAAACGTATAGGAATGGACCATATACAATTTCAACTGTATACGAGCAGTATATACTATTTATATTATTATAGCATTAATATAATACTTTTTAAACCACCGGCCTGGGTTTTTGTTTTTTAATTTTGTGATCTGTAGTTTTGATTTCCTTAGCCTTGGCGAGAGCTATCTTAGTCAAAACAGGACCGATAAGCTCATAAATAAATGTTGCTGAAAGTACAATGGTGCGAATTGCTGAGCTATATTCAGGCAATATGGACTGCGCTGCTATAGACAATCCAATGGCAACACCAGCCTGGGGCAGCAGGGTTATACCTAAATATTTTTGAACTGTGTCGGGCATATTTGTAAGTTTTGCTCCCAGATAGGCTCCGACTATTTTGCCGGCGGCTCTAGCTACGATATAGCCAATACCTACTATGCCGACGCTCCTTAATATTCCAAGGTCTAACTCCGCCCCTGATAGGGTAAAAAAGGCTACATATATAGGAAGGGTAATGCGATCTATGCTTTTAAATATACTGAGGCTGTTAGATACGAGATTAGTTACTATAGTTCCCACCATCATGCAGGCAATTAGTTCCGATACATTCAGCATACTGCATAGAGCAACTGTAATAAGTATTGTAGCAAATGTAACTAACAATAGTTCTCCTTCGTTTTTAATTTTAGATTTGAATATACAGATGATAAAGCCACCTACTGCACCAATGATTATAGCAAGAGCTATCTCCCATAAGGGCGTTAATATTGTCATTATAATAGAAGTACTGGTTGCTGGATTTATTATGGTTTTTGCAATAGATGATGCAATACTGAATGAGATGATACATACGGCGTCATCTAAAGCTACTACGGGAAGAAGAGTATCCACTACGGGGCCTTTAGCTTGATATTGCTTAATAACTAAAAGGGTGGCGGCGGGAGCGGTAGCTGTTGCGATAGCAGCGATTACGATACTAAATGGAAAAGATTGATTGAATATTAGAGTCATAGCGGCTAGAACAAGCACAAAAGCTCCTATAGCTTGAAGCAAAGTTATTATTATTACTTTTGAGCCTAGTTTTTTTAGATGCTGTATGCTAAATTCGCTGCCTATATTGAATGCAATAATACCTAAGGCTACATTTGATATAATCCCCATTTGTGAAACGGCATCTTTAGGTATAACTCCTAGTATATAGGGGCCTAGTAATAGGCCGGCAATTAGATAACCTGTTACATTGGGTAATTTGATCAATGAAACCAGCTTTCCTACTATAAATCCTACAAATAGTACTATTGATAAATAGAACAAAATGTTATTCATCTTTGCATTGCGCCTCCATTACTGTAATTAATTGAAAATGTGTTAAATCTGAACAATATATCAAATGTTCTAAAAATTAAATTTGTTTTATATTTTAATGATATATACTTGATCTACCGCTACATGTGCCATGGCGACAACATTAATTATTATATGAAATAATACAGTATTTTGCAAGTTTTGGTTGTTGCTGATATAATCAGCAAGTAGATATGAGTAAAATTTGCATTTTGTGGTATAATACTGAAGCAGTGCAGAATTGCTGCATCATACTTGATGTATAAATATTATGAATATAATAAATAGAAAGAGGATGGAAGTGAAATACAGAAGTAATTTCAAAATATCAATTATAATAATAGTAATTTTAATATATTTTGTCGCCGGCTGCGGAATGAAAGATAATAATGCAAAAGCAATAGAGGAGCCAAACAAAGAACAAATTTCAGAAAACAGTGAGGGAAAACAGAATTTAAACAACTCTGAAGCTGGAAAGGATAAAGCTGGAGAAGCTAATAGCGGCAAGGAAGATGGCAATAAGGAAAATAACAGCAATAACGATATTCTAAATCAGATGGCGGAGATGAGCTTAGAGGAAAAAATAGGCCAATTGTTCATAGTAGGCTTAGAGGGCTATTCGCTGGATGACAATAGCTTAGAAATGATTGAGAAGCATCATGTGGGAGGCTTTATTTTATTTAAGAGAAATATTAAAGATGTAGAGCAGCTAGTAGCGCTAACAAATGCCCTTAAGGCTGCCAATTCTAATAATAAAATCCCCCTGTTTATATCGGTAGACGAGGAGGGGGGAATTGTATCCAGGATGCCGGAGGGGGTAAAAAAACTTCCCAGCAGCGGTAGCCTAGGGCGGCTAGGAAGTGAAGAGCTTTCCTATGAAGTTGGCAAGATATTGGGATATGAGCTAAAGCTATTTGGCTTTAACATGAACTTTGCGCCGGTACTGGATATAAACAGCAATCCCCAAAATCCCGTCATAGGGGAAAGGGCCTTTGGTTCGGATAAGGAGCTTGTAAGTAAGCTAGGAATACAGACTATGAAAGGGATCCAGTCCCAGGGAATTATATCGGTAGTTAAGCATTTCCCCGGCCATGGAGATACTTCGGTAGACTCCCACGTGGGGCTGCCCCGGGTAGATCATGGGCTTGAGCGGCTTAGAGAATTTGAATTAGTTCCATTTGCCAAGGCTATCGAAAGCGGGGCGGATGCAGTAATGGTAGCCCATATCCTTTTTCCCCAAATTGACCCTGAGAATCCTTCTACTCTGTCGAAGGCTATCATAACGGATATCCTAAAAGGAGAAATGGGATTTGAAGGGGTTGTTATCACCGATGATATGACCATGGGAGCTATTATGGAAAATTATAGCATTGGGGAGGCGGTGGTAAAATCCATCCTGGCGGGCAGCGATTTAATATTGGTATGCCACGGTCATGAGAATGGGTTACAGGCTATTACTGCAATTAGGGAGGCGGTGGAAGAGGGAGCAATATCGGAGGATAGGATAGATGAAAGCGTATATAAGATATTAAAGCTGAAGAAGAAATATAATCTGTCTGACCAGCCTGTGGAAAAGCCAGATATACAAAAGCTAAATAAAATGATTGAAGAAACATTGGGGATGGCTTCTTGAAAAAGCCATCCCTAATCTTTTTGGTACGTCTTAAATAGATTGACGCCTTGCATTATAGGGTATATAATCACTACTAGAAATCAAATCTGGGGAAGATCAGCTAATTTGGATGGATAGATTTTAGGGACAGGAGTGATAATTATGGCAGGTATTGCTAATCGCATAAAGCGGCTGAAGGCTAAAATGGAAGGACTAGGATTAGATGCATATATAATTCCAAGTTCCGACCCCCATTTGAGCGAGTATGTAGCCCCGAGATGGGAAGGGCGAAAATGGGCCTCGGGTTTTACCGGTTCAGCAGGAACCCTGGTAATAACACGAAAGGAAAGCGGCCTGTGGACTGACGGACGCTATCACATCCAAGCAGAAAACCAGCTTAAGGGCACTGGCATAAAGCTGTTTAAAGCAGGGCTGGAGGGTGTTGTAAATTATCCCGACTGGCTTGCTGATAACTTGGATGAAGGCAGCGTCGTAGGGGTATTTGGCCAGCTGTTTTCGGTATCCGATATTAAAAAACTGGAGGAGAAGCTGGCCCGAAAGGGAATAAAGCTTAATAAGGAGCATGACCTGCTGGAGGGCGTATGGGATGACAGGCCAGGTATTCCCCTTAATCCAGTATATAACCATGACATTTCCTATGCAGGAAAGAGCACTGCAGAGAAGATAAATGAAATAAGAGAGGAAATGAACAAGAAAGGCATTAACTATTATTTAGTTCCGAGCCTTGACGATGTGGCATGGCTATTTAATATTCGAGGCAGCGACGTGGAATATAACCCAATGGCCATAGCCTACGGATTGATTTCTCAAGACAATGCCTGGCTGTTTATAGATCCCAGGAAGCTAGATAAAGAGGTTGAAGATACTCTGCGAAGCAATGGAGTCACTATAGAAGACTATGAACAGATTAAAGATCGCCTGGCTCAGCTGGGAGAAGGAGACTCCATACTCTACGATCCACAGCAGACTAACTATTGGCTGTATGACGCCATAGGTCCCGGATGCAAAAAAGTTGAAGATATGAGCCTGTGTACCCTGGCAAAAGCGGTTAAAAATCCTAGGGAAATCCAGGGGATAAAGGAATGCCATGTGCGGGACGGAGTGGCTATGGTCAAATTTCTCTACTGGCTGGATCAGAATTTGGGTAAACAGGAGATTACGGAGCTTACCGTAGCGGAGAAGTTGGAGTATTTTAGAAGCCAGCAGAAGGATTTTGTAGGGCCTAGCTTTGCTACCATCGCGGCGTATAAGGATAATGCGGCAATGATGCATTATCAAGCTACGGAAGAGAACCATTATGTTTTAGAGAGAGAAGGAATGCTCCTTATCGATTCTGGAGGACAGTATCTGGATGGAACTACCGATATTACCCGGACTATCATTTTAGGGCCCATTACCGATGAGGAGCGAAGGGACTATACGCTAACCTTAAAAGGACATATAAACTTATCCAGGGCTAAGTTTTTAAGCGGTGCTACCGGCTCTAATTTAGATATTTTAGCCAGGCTGCCGCTATGGGAGTACGGTATCGATTATAAATGCGGAACAGGCCATGGGGTTGGATATTTTCTAAGCGTTCACGAAGGGCCCCAGAGGCTGAGCCAGGTTCCCAATAATATAAAACTTCAAGCGGGTATGGTGATTACCAACGAGCCGGGGGTATACCGGGAAGGCAAATACGGCATCCGCATAGAGAATGAGCTTCTAGTGGTAGAGGATCAAAAGACCGATTCAGGACAATTTTTAAGATTTGACGTTCTCACCCTATGTCCTATTGATTTAGAAGGCGTGGATGTCCAGCTGCTTTCCTTAGAAGAAAAACACTGGCTCAACCGATACCATAAGTTGGTATACGATACGCTCTCTCCCTTCCTAACAGATGAAGAGAGGGAGTGGTTGAAGAGGGAAACGAGAGCTATTTGATTTAGCGGGCACTTGTGCATTTATGAATGCCTGTATATGTGGGAATTTGCAATGAAACATAAATTGTAATGAAATATGAATATGTCCAAATTACCTCCCCTAATGCCATTTAAGCAGTAACATTATATAAAAAGTCTATTTAGCGGGAGGTAATTTTTATTAATAATATGTGCAGTTAAGCCAATAATCAACTATGATAGATATATAATTTGGCAATGGATAAGCTAGAATAAGACATGGAAAGGTGAGGTGAAAATGAAGGCGGATAAAGATACGATTCAGCATATTGCTAATCTGGCTAAGTTAAAGTTTACAGAAGAAGAGACAGATAAGCTTTCGGTTGATTTTGAAAGAATCCTTAAGCAGTTTAGAAATATATATACGGAAAATTTGGCGGGATTTGATATCAATCCTGAGCCTGGAGAAAAAGCAGTTTTTCGGGAAGATAGGGTGGAAAAATTCGAAAGCAGGAAGGAGCTTTTGCAAAACGCAAAGCAAACCCGGAATGGATTTATAGTAGTACCAAAGGTTCTAGAGTAGGAGATATAAAACAGGAAGCTTATGGGATGGGAGTGAGATAAGTGAGCCTAGAGCATATAGAACAAATGACGGTA
>CALGOY010000270.1 GCA_937960725.1 uncultured Bacillota bacterium | reverse complement strand
CCGTGATTTGACAACAAAATACCGGCAGAAATCCCGGCAATTATTACCACTACACACAACACCATAAATAAATATTTTCTTTGTCTATACCAATCCTTAACTTTCATGGCTTTACCCATAGATACCCCCTTTTTTATTATTTATGCAACCGTGTGCATATTATTGTAACATTTGTACTTAATTAATGTCAATATTTTCATAATACTTTGGCATCAGTTTGTTATAAATCTTTGTAATTTCGCTTTACCAAAATATAAAAAGGAGGATTATATCCTCCTCCTTGAGTTTGCTTTTATTTTGATATTATAAAAATTCCGGCTCTATAAGTCCGTAGTTTCCATCTTTTCTTTTATATAACACATTTACATCATCAGTCTTTGCATTGGTGAATACAAAAAAGTCATGATCCAATAACTCCATCTGCAGAATAGCTTCTTCTAGGCTCATAGGCTTCACGGCAAATCGCTTAGTTTTCACTACTTTCGGCGTTTTTTCCTCTACACTGGCTTCGGAGCTGAATAAGGGCTTTTCGTACTTGAAGGCCCCTGACTTAATCCTCTTTTCTAACTTCGTCCTATATTTATGTATCTGCCTTTCCAACTTGTCCAAGACTTTGTCTATCGATGCATACATATCATCTGTAGCTTCTTCCGCCCTGATTACTATTCCATTGAATGGGATAGTCACCTCAACGATATGCCTATAATTTTCTACAGTCATTGTAACTTGAGCTTCAGTATCCTCATTGAAGTACCTATCCAACTTGCTTACTTTTTTGTTGACCTGCTCCCTCAATGCCTCAGTGATTTCTAGGTTTTTCCCACTCAGGATGATCTTCATAGCAGCCAGCTCCTTTCAAAAATTCTAATAATATTTTATTCTATAATACTCTAGTAATTCCTTCTGCACGCCAATTATGACTTGCAAGCGATACTAATCTTTAATATATTTTTACCCTACCTACAAGTTTCTAAACCGCAAATTTGTAATATTAACAAATTTCCCTCAACATTTTGTCTTTTTTTGTTATATTTCCGCTTTATTTGTAATATTTAACACAAATACCAAATAATATGTCATAATAGATACAAGGAGGGTGATTAATTAAATGTCCAATAAAATATCTGATAAAGATATGCTTGCCAAAATTAAAGAAAAGCGTCGGTTATTAGAAAATATGCTTAATAAAAAAAATATAGATCTAAAAAATAAAAAAGTGCTAGAAATGAGCAGGGAATTGGACGTTCTTATCGCTGAATATATCCGCATACTTAAAAGGTAAGCACGTTTTTTCCTCTTGCAAACACAGCACAAATATTTAAATTTTCATCTAATAAAACACAATCTGCGTCATAGCCTGTTCTGATAGCACCTTTTCTGTTATCAATTCTTAAAATGCGGGCTGGATTAATGGTTACAGTTCTCAATCCAATATCTATTGGAATATTACATTTTTCGATCATCCTTTTTAAATCTCCAAAGAGCACTTGACAGCTGGCGGCTCCTATGGATTGGATGTTTCCATACTCATCAAATACGGGTACACTACCATTTCCATCCGAGCTCATAGATATATTATCAATATCAACGCCAGAATCAAGGCATATATTTAAAGCTCTCCATGTAGGTATACAGTCAGGAGAGTTTTCATTCTCTTCAAAACCAGCTGTTAAGTCAATTCTTCCTCCCATGCGGCAGAATTCAATCCCTTGATCCAAAAGTCTACTAGTCCTATTGATATGGGTTGGTATAAACTGCGAAGAAGGTATAGCTGTTTTTTTTACAATGTCCATTATCATATCTAAACCGGACTCATAATCTCCCATATGCAGGTGTACAATCCCTGCCTTTCCTGACAAAAGACCTCCCATGCGGGCCTGGCTCGCTATGCGGATCAATTCTTCCTCCGTAGGATGGGATGAGCGGTGGTCTGAGATTGCAATTTCCCCTACCCCGATTACCTTGTCGATGAGAACTAAATCCCTGTCTACCCTCCCTGTAAAAGTGATCGGAGGTACTCCATAGGAACCCGTATATATATAGCTAGTGATGCCTTTTATTTCCAGTTCTTTAGCTTTAGCATACAGCGCTTCCAAATTACGGGTAATGCCATCGGTACCCAATACTCCTACAACAGTAGTAATCCCCGCTCTTAATAAAGACTCTATCTCGATCTCTTTTGTTCTGGTATCAAAACCTCCTTCTCCCCCGCCCCCAATTATATGCACATGCTGATCTATTAACCCGGGTATCAATATCTTGCCGCGAGCATCTATTACTTCTAAGTTTTCCAGGGATAATCCATGGATAGAATCTGATACCCAAGCTATCTTATCAAATGAAAACAATACATCCTGAATTCCCAAATACTCAGGAGCGTATACCTCTGCACCTTTTATTAAAGTAAACATCTATCTACTCCTTTATCTCAGTCCTCTAGCTCAATCTTATAAAATCTTTTCTGAAGGCCTGCCTCATTCAGTTCCTCTTCTGTTAAGATTCTATGCTCAACTACCCTCCACCTATTGTTTTCCATAGTTAGTATAAGGGCAGTATAAAACTCTCCATCCTCCTGCTCGTAGTGGGCATATAGAGTTATAGTTCCATCATCATTCTCATATATATTCTCACTTAAGGACACAGAATATTCTCCAGAAGCTATATTAAAACTTTGTATTTCTTCAGCTCCCACAAAAACAAAATCAGCTGTTACTAAATCCTTTTCCTTCAGCTGGGCCAAATAATCTTCTTCGCTTAAGTTTTCAGCAATCCTTTGTGAAAACTCCCTATGAAACTGCTCTGCTACTAAAGGAGCCTGATAGCCTATGGTAAAGCGATATAAAGATACAGCCAATAGAACGACTGCAGAAGTTGCTGCCAGAACTATCAATAAACGCAGCCATAAATGCTTTACATCACGTCCCTTAAGCGCTGACCATATATGTCTTCCTCCCTGGAACAGAATAGGCGCTATCGCCATAATTGCTATTCCTATGAATACTATTTTTGTGTCTCTCATAATATCCTCCCTACAATACCTTGCTTAAAAAGGATTTAGTTCGTTCTTTCTTAGGATTACTGAATATTTGCTCTGGGGTGCCTTCCTCTGCAATAACCCCATCGTCCATAAATAGAATTCGATCCGCCACTTCCCGGGCAAAACCCATCTCGTGGGTAACCACCACCATGGTCATGCCTTCTTCAGCCAGCTGCTTCATTACATTGAGAACTTCCCCCACCATCTCAGGATCCAATGCCGATGTAGGCTCGTCAAATAACATAATCTCGGGATCCATTGCCAGGGCCCTTGCGATTGCAACCCGCTGCTTCTGACCCCCTGACAGCCTGCTGGGATATTCGTTGCTCTTATCCGGAAGCCCGACTTTTCTTAAAAGCTCCATGGCCTTTTCCTCTGCCTGTTCCTTAGGCATCTTTTTAAGCTTTATCGGTCCTAAGGTTATATTGTCCATAACCGTCATATGGGGAAATAGATTAAACTGCTGAAACACCATGCCCATCCTTTGGCGGAGTTTATTGATATTTTTCCGATGCTCCATTAGAGAAATCCCGTCTATAAATATTTCACCGCTAGTTGGCTCTTCCAGGAGATTGAGACATCTTAAAAAGGTGCTCTTCCCAGAACCGCTCGGCCCAATAACGCAGACAACCTCTTGCTTTGCAATATTTGTTGTTACCCCTTTTAAAACTTCCAAGTCTCCGAAAGATTTGTGCAGGTCAATTACCTTAATCACTTTGTCTCATTCTCCTTTCCATGTTATTCATAAGCCAGGTTAAAATGGTAGTAATATATAAGTAGATGATTGCTACCAGTATAAAAGGAGTATAAGCATCAAATGTACGCCCTCTTACGATATTTCCTGCACGGGTCAAATCATCCAGAGCAATATATCCTGCGATCGCCGTTTCCTTTAGAAGGACGATAAACTCATTGGCCAGTGCTGGCAAAATATTTTTTATTGCCTGGGGAATAATGATATACCTCATGGAGCTGGCATAAGAAAATCCCAAGGATCTGGCAGCTTCCATCTGTCCTTTATCCACCGCTAGAATTCCTGCCCTTATAAGCTCTGATACATAGGCCCCACTATTGATCCCAAATGCTATAGAAGCCACCGCGATCTTGGGTAGGTTGCTGCTTCCCAGTATTGCATAATAGATAAGAACCAGCTGCACTACCGCCGGAGTACCTCGGATTACATCCACATATAGAGAAGCAATCCGGTTTAAAAACTTAATGTTAGTTAATTTAATAAGGGCTACAATAAGCCCAATGATTACGCCTAATATGGCTGCAAAAAAAGTCAGCTGAAGGGATATCCCCAAGCCATTGACAAACAGCATGTATCGCTGCTCTCTAATAAGGTTGTAATATATTGCATCAGATAATAGCTTAAAAAATGATTCCATAAAGGCCAAACCCCTTCCAATATTATATGGTGCCTAAAGACACACTTTTTCTATTATCATACTCCTTCTATTCTACAGTATATTGTATATTTACACAAGAAAAATTTTATTATACTCTTAAAAAAACTGGCATCAGATTAGTTCTGATGCCAGTTTTAAAAAAGAAACTCTCTATTTAGCGCTCATTCTCCAATTGAATATTTATTAACCAGCTCCTCAATTTCTCCGCTTTCTTTCATTTCTTTTAGCACTTCGTTTATAATCTGCTGTAGTTCCGTATCGCCTTTTCTAACTGCCAGAGCATATTCTTCATCTTCTGCCAGCTTTATATCTAATATCTTTACTTCTGGATTTTGCTCTGCTAGAACTTGAGCTGGAAGGTTATCAACGATAACCGCATCTATATTGCCATTTTTCAAATCGAGTACAGCTTCGATAGCGTTATTGTATCTGGCTACTTCTGCACCTTCAATATCTGCGGCTACAAAATCGCCAGTAGTTCCGTTTTGAACGCCAATCTTCTTGCCTTGTAAGTCATCTGCTTCAACTATCTCTTCGTTATCCTCTCGAACCAATACTACCTGTACCGCCTTAAAATAGGTGTCAGTAAACAATACCTGTTTTTCGCGATCAGGCTCGACAGTAAAACCAGCGGCAATAAAATCGATCTTGCCTGATTCGAGAGCGGATATCAGAGGATCAAACTCCATATCTTCAACTACCAGTTCCACTCCCAACTTCTCTGCAATTCTAGCGGCAATTTCAGCATCTATACCGATAACCTCATCGCCTTCCCTCATCTCAAAAGGCGGAAACTCAGCGTTTGTACCCCAGATTATCTGGTTGTTTTCCTCAATCCTTTTCATAGTGTCAATTTTAGAACCACCGTTAGAATCGCTACTAGTCCCACCAGTGTTGTCTCCCGATGAGCATCCTAGCACTGAAATAGCAAGAATAAGTACTAGTGCTGCTGCTAATATTTTTTTCATATTATTCATGTCCCATGCCCCCATTATATTGTTATATAGTTTTGAGTTACAAATCCCATTATAATGTATATTGATAAAAAAATCAATGCATAATTATAAATTTAATTGCAAAAATTATTCTAACTTGCGTTAAAATATAATATTTAGGTTAAAAAACAAATGAAATACTTAATATTTATGCATGGTTTATATTCTAAAAAACGTCTTGGTAAATTTTTCATAAAATCCGACAATTATTACCGTTTATTTCTATAAAGTTATCTTGCATCTGTGGATATGTGGACTGTACACCTGTGGACTATGTGGATAAGTCTGTGTATAACAGCTTTTCCAAGCATTTTAGCTGTGAATAAGCTTGTGGATTAAAGGAAAAAGCAAATTTAATTTGTCACTTTTCGACATCAGCATAGAATTTGGATTAGAAAATATAGTTAGAATATTCTTTCTATTTCAAGCATATAAAAACCCCGAAGATTTACTTCGGGGTTTTTTGCGACCGAATTATCTATTCGTTGTGCGGTTATAAGCCCAAGATAAACTGTTACCTGTGGTTCTGATAACAATCTCTGCAATAGACTGGTCTGTCATCCTTTGGTACAAAGGGTACCTTCGTTGGAGCGCCACAGTCGGCACAAACCGCATCATGCATTTCTCTTCTGCCATTAGCTCTTCTTAGCTTCCTAGCATCGCGGCAGCTCTTACAGCGGGCAGGCTCATTTTGAAAGCCCTTCTCGGCATAAAATTCCTGCTCGCCAGCACTAAATACGAATTCTTCGCCACATTCTTTGCATACTAAGGTTTTGTCTTGGTACATGGATATAATCTCCTCGCTTTTATAGAATAATTTCCATGTTTAAACTTAGCTGACCTGGTCTTTGCCCCCACATCCGCTGACTGGAGGTTTCGCTCAAGGTTTAGGCCCCTCACTACTCCCCCTCTCTACAGTAGCATCTCGAAAAGTTTCAAAACGCCAGGAATTATATCCATGTACGCCTCATAACTCTCCAATATATGCTACCATAGGTCAGACTTACTTCTAAGCCGCACCATGCTCACCAACTTCTAAGCTGGCTTACGTGGATCGCTTCGCCTGCGACTGGCATCGATTTTCAACCACAGACCTAAGTTTAAACATTTAAATATATTATATCCCTATTGCTTGTAAAATGCAACCATTTTTTTAAAGAATTTAAAGTTTTTATCTCCTTTTATCAATATAAATTCCATCCGCTATTGGAGAAGGGCTTTTATAGGCCTGATAGCCCTTTTGTCCAATCTTAATTGCACGGATTTTTTCTTTTAAATCTTCCATAATCTGTTTGGCTTTTCTGTTATTCTCCTTTTCCTGTTCAAAAATGCTTTTCATAACATCCTGCGCCTGCTGTATCTTTACCCTAAGCTCCCTATAGGCTTCTCCAGCATAAATAGCTTCATTAAGCTCAATCGATTTATATATATTCTCAAATTTTTCATCTAGGCTGTCTATTATATCAATATGCTTTTGTTTTTCATCGATATATTTGTTTAGCATATCGATCTCTTGCCTGTCTATGACTTCCTTCTGTTTATGGGTAATGTCCAATATCTCTTCTAGATGCCTGATTTTGTTATCTGTTAAACTGGATAGCTCCCTGAGGGCAGTGTTTATATCTGCCATTTCTATAATCATCTCCTATTTCCATACACTTGCTGGCGAGTTTTCTTAATGACTTCCTTCCATGTATCCCTAAGCTCTGTAACCAAATCTAATACCTCATCTAAAGCCTCAACATCCTTTGATATATTGGCATCTATGAGCCTTCGATACATAAAATCATATAATGCAGCCAAATTCTTAGATATTTCATAATCCATATTTAGCGTAACCAGCAATTCCTGGATAATATCCTGAGCTCTTATGATAGCATTGTTAGCTTTTTCAATATCTTTCTGCTCTATAAATTGTTTAGCTTGATTTATAAACTTAATACAGCCGTTATACAGCATAAGGGTAAGCTCCCCAGGGCTGGCTGTTTTAATGCTCTGTTCCTGATACTGCTGATAAGGATTTAATGTTGACATGTTAATAATACCTCCATCAAGTTAGTTCATTCCCATTCCTAACTGCTGAAACAGCCATGCACTTTGGGAGTACATCCTCTGAAGCGCAGTCTCCAGGGCTGTAAACTGCCTCCAATATCGCTCTTCTGTTTCATACATCCGCTCGATGGCTTCGTCTATTCGTTTTTCCATGCTTTTTATCTGCTCGTAGAGAACATTTTTAAATTCGCTAGTATCCCCTACGATTCCCGCCTTTTCCAGCAAAATACCTTTCCGTCCGTCTTTATTCCTCGTTGTGCGGACATTATCCTGAATAATATCGTATATTCTCTGAACAAGCCCCGATTCTCTATAGCGCTTAGCCCGCTGCCCAGCAGTCAAATCGGGAGAGTATTTTATCTCGGATTCTTGGCTAAACAGCCTCATTACCTGATCACCTTTGGTTTCCAAGGCTTCCTTTAGCTTTTTCTCATCAATATGCAGTTTTCCTCCCTCTGTATAGCTGCCGGTAGTAATTCCTATGGAAGACAGGCCAATTGATACCCCTTCGACTGCCTCTACCAAAGCCCTGCGCATGGAATAGACTATATTCTGAAGAACGGGATCATTTCTGAGCAAGCCGCTTCTTGCCTTTTCTTCCCATAGCTCTATCTCTTTCTCAGTCATTTCTTCCTTCTGAGCTTCTGTAAGGGGAGGGTAGTCCCTAAATCTTTCTTCCTTCAGCTTGCTGTTTATCTTATCTATTAAATTATTGTAATCCTCCACAAAGCTCTTTATATTTTCAAAGGCTCGGGTTACATCCTGGCTAACGGTTATATCGATGTAGTCCTCACCTTGTGCTACAAAATTCTTTTTGAGGTTGTATGCAATACCGTCTATGGTAAATGTGTTGGTGCTGCGAATGATTTTTATATTTTCTCCTTCGCCATTCTTTATTGTCAGCTCAGCATCCTCTCCTCTTTTGACCACTCCTTCTTCTTCGCTGGATTTAAGATTTAATGCCGATAAGAAAGTTCCATCCAAATCCTTGAAGGTTAGTTCATGAGCTGCCCCTGTAGCCTTGTTCTCTAATCTAAAGCTATCGGTTATGCTGCTATAATACAGGGTAACCCCTGCTTCACTTGCATTGATTGTACTTATAACTTCACGCAAAGTAGCATTTTCAGTAAATTGAAATGTTTTACCATTTATCTCAAATCTTACTACACCAACTCCATTATTATCAGCATCACCTTCAATAAAATTCAGCTCTCCCGCCAACTGTTCTTGTAATGCTAGAAGAGTGCTATCCAGGTTTATTCTGTTACTTTGTCCTACTCCTAGTTCATTTACCAAGCCTAACTTCTTCGCTGCATCGCCCCCAGCGATAGTCAAAGCGCTGGCAGTACTATCGGGAGTCAGTGATATAGTCCAAATGCCTTCTTGCTCAGAGCCTATCTCCACCTTAATTCGACTTTCACCAAAAGCCTTATCTAATAAAGCTTGAAAATCATTCTGAAAATCAGTTGCCGTTGCATAATTCTTCTCAAAATCAATCTTTTTAGTAACTCCATCTAAAGTAATCATAAGAAAAGCATTCTCTAGCTCAAGCTCTCCACCGGCAACTTTTATCTCTCCTTTAATACCTTTACTCACCCTACCCGAGCTTTCCGCATAAGCAGCAGTAGCTACTTTTACGCTTACAATCTGATAGTTCTGCTTTACAGCATTTGCACTGGCTGTAACGGTCAGATAATCTTCTTTGCTGGATTTGGCAATGTAGGTATTGTATGCGTTGGCAGACCTCATATTGGTTTCTGCATACAAAATATCAAAATACTTATCGTAAAAACCTCTTATGAGATTAATAATCTCTCGATAATCATCCCTGCGCCATTCTATTAGCTGCTTTTCCTGCTTTAGCTTGTCCACTTTTAGCTGCTCGATCCGCATCAAATCGTCGATAATAGATCGGAAGAGCGTCGTGTAGGGAAAGAGTGTAGATCTCGGTGGTCG
>CALGOY010000269.1 GCA_937960725.1 uncultured Bacillota bacterium | reverse complement strand
TTTTATAAGTTGGGGGTGCTATCATGAAAAAAAACCTCGACGGCAAAAGATTTCTATTAGAAGACAGAGACGAAAATAGATGGCTATTTTTTCTATCCTCTAACAACCGCATCCAGTATTATAAGCTGGAAGATGAAAATAAAATTCAAATTAACACGGTCGATTCTCAGCCTGTAAGGGACTTCTACGCTTCCATCGATGAAAATGGAACTATAAGAATTATTGCATATACGGTAGCACGGCAACTGGTTTACTATGAATGGGCCAATAGTCGCTGGGAACGTCAAGTTTTAGACCGGATCTATTCCCGCTTTCAAAATATTTCGTACATATCTATACTATCTGCCTCTAATAATATACATATTCTGTATTACGTAGAAAGTTCCCTTATAAAAAGCGCCGAATTCCTAGTTCACTATTATCTCCAGGATGGAAAATGGTACGGGGGACCCTTGTGGAAATTTATTTCCGATGAGGCAACAACTTTGCAGGCATCTTTTCTCGATCCCAAAGACAATATCCATATTATACTAACAAAGCGCAATAAAAAAGGAAGCCAGACACTATTTCATGCCTGCTTCCGCTCAAATTCATTATCTTGGACAGGTCCTTCTCCCATCCATACATCCTATGGCCGATGCAGCCAATTTCAGATGTTTGTAGATCATAATGAAAATATATATGTAGCCTGGGTTGAAAACATAGACGATGTTAATCGGCTTAAGTATTTATATCAAATGAAGGATGACCCTAGCTCCGCCTGGAATGAGGCTATCCTTTATCAAAGCCCCCAGCAGATATCATGGCCAACTTTTATTCAAGGCGATGAATTGTTGTGTATATGGCAAGAAAATAATACATTATATGAGATAAAATCCCTAGATTCCGGAAGATCTTGGAGCCAAGCTTATCCTGTAGAGCATCAGGACCACTTAAGCCTATTATATTTTATAAGCTACAACAAACATAAAATCCCTTTTCATTCTACGAATATATGGGCCCACGGATATCCCAACATCAAATTAGCAGGGGTTTACGAAGCTAAAAAATCCCCCTACCTAAAACAATCGCTAGAATCGGATTACAATAGCAAACTGGAAAAAATCAGATCGTCTGTATCGCTAATGATCGAAGAACTAAACAAAGAGATTAAGCGCAACAAGAATCAAATTGCAAATCTATCTTCTCAAATAGATCAGATTTATTCCGTCCTATATGAACTCCAGGAGCAATTCAAGCTAAAAGAAAGAGCCTTATTTGCGATTCAAACAGAAATCAAACGGCTAGGCTTTGACATTCGGAGAATATCACAGCGGTCCAGACCATCCCCTAGCTTTAGCGTTAGTTCAGCCAATGAGCAAGTTGTGCCACAGGAATCCGATGCAGATATCCAAAAGGATATCCAGCCAGATCCCCAATCGGATGCCCGATCAGATACTCAATCAGATGCGCAACCGGATACTCAATCGCATGCTGAAGCAAGCGCTAAATCAAGCACCCAATCAGATGCCAAAGCAAGCGTCCCATCTGATATCCAGCCGTCTGATAAAGAGGATAATGAAACTAAATCCCAGGGACCTGAAAAAATAGTCCTAGGGAATACCACTATACTGATAAACCCTGACGATGATTTAGATGATTTTTAGATAAATTTTTCTATGTAGCTGGTGAGGGAATTTACTCCTGTCCTATTCTGGGCAGAAAAGGGCAATATAGGAATATCGGAAGATAGATTTAAGGATTTTCTTATCTGTTCTACTTGCGGTTTCCATTTGGACTTACCAAGCTTGTCGGCTTTATTGGCTAAGACTATCACGGGAATCTGATAATAATCGATCCATTCTGCCATTTGAATATCGTCGGCCGTAGGTTTATGCCTTATGTCCACTACATGGATTATAGATACTAAATTTATGTCCGAAGTTAAAAAAGAGTCTATCATCTCACTCCATTTTAGCTGCTCTTTTCGGGAAACCTTAGCAAATCCATAGCCTGGGAGATCCACTATATAAAAGGAGTCGTTCATTTTATAGAAGTTCAGCAGCCGGGTCTTTCCCGGCTGACTACTAGTTCTAGCCAGCTTAGAATTATTAGCTAGGGCATTTATTATTGAAGATTTACCTACATTGGACTTGCCAACCATCGCGATACAGGGAAGCCTATCTTTTGGATACTGTTCTTTTTTTACAGCGCTAGCTATAAATTCAGCTTTCTTTATCTTCATTTTTGCTAAGCCCCCTTTTTATCATCTGCATGCAAAGGTTCAGGCAGTCGGACTAAAGCATGTTCAAGTACTTTATCCATGTGAGATACAGTTATTATCTTCACCTTCTTCTTTACATTGTCTGGAATTTCATCTAAATCCTTTTCATTTTCTGAAGGAATAATTACTTTAGTAATCCCTGCCCTATGGGCTGCCAGCACTTTCTCTTTTAATCCCCCTATTGGCAGCACTCTGCCCCTCAAGGTCACTTCCCCTGTCATCGCTACCTCTTTTCTAACCGGTATCCCTGTAAGAGCTGACACGATAGCCGTTACCATGGTAATTCCAGCAGATGGTCCATCCTTAGGAATTGCTCCTTCCGGTATGTGTATATGGATATCCGTGTTCTCATAGAAATTAGGGTCTATTCCTAGCTCTTTTGACTTTGATCTTATATAGCTAAGCCCTGCCCTGGCTGATTCTTTCATCACATCGCCCAATTGCCCCGTAAGCACCAGCTTTCCTTTCCCTGGCATAGGAGTCACTTCGATAGATAGCGTTACCCCACCCACTGCGGTCCAGGCCAATCCTGTAGCTAGTCCTACTTCGTCCTGCTGCTCAGCTTTATCATATCTGAATTTAGGTACGCCGAGATAGTCTTTAAGATTTTTGGAAGTAAGTCTTAGCCTGCTTTTGCCGGTTTCCAATATCTTCCGAGCGCCTTTGCGGCAAATTGCTGCGATCTGCCTTTCTAAATTCCGAACTCCTGCTTCACGGGTATAGTAATTGATTATATCGTGAACGACTTTTTCAGGAATAATTACATTCCCTCTTTTCAAACCGTGCTCTTCTAATTGTTTAGGAATGAGATATCGGAGGGCAATCTGAGTTTTCTCTTCCTCTGTATAGCCAGCAATGCGAATTACCTCCATCCTATCCAGTAAAGGCTGAGGAATGGTATCTAGGGTATTGGCAGTAGTCAAAAACATGACCTTGGACAAATCAAAGGGCACTTCTAAATAGTGATCTCTAAAAGCAGAATTTTGCTCCGGATCTAATACTTCCAAAAGCGCAGATGCAGGATCCCCTCTAAAATCATGGCTCATTTTATCTATTTCATCTAGTAAAAAGACCGGATTTTTTGAACCAGCTTGTCTTATAGAAGAAATAATTCTGCCAGGCATAGCCCCAACATAAGTTCTGCGGTGCCCTCTTATTTCAGCCTCATCCCTTACTCCTCCTAAGGACATTCGAACAAATTTTCGATTTAAAGCCCGGGCAATAGATTTAGCTATGGATGTTTTCCCTACCCCTGGCGGGCCCACGAAACATAATATAGGGCCTTTCATATGCTGGGTTAATTTATGTACTGCTAGATATTCTATGATCCTTTCCTTTACATTTTCGAGCCCGTAGTGATCTTCGTCCAATATCTTAGCAGCTTTTTTCAAATCTATACTATCATCTGTTTCAACGTTCCATGGCAACTCTAATATCCAGTCTAAATAAGTCCTAATGATAGCGCCTTCAGGGGAACTTGGAGGCATGTTGGATAGCCTATCCAGCTCCTTCATAGCTTTTTCATACGCCTCTTCAGGCAGATCTGCTTCTTCTATCTTCTGCTCATACTCTTCTATTTCTTCGGCAATTCCTTCATTTTCCCCTAACTCTTGCTTAATCGCTTTGAGCTGCTCTCTTAAATAATATTCCCTCTGCACCTTGTCAATTTGTTTTCTTACCCTACTGCTTATCTTCTTCTCTATCTCCAGTATTTGGATCTCTCTATTTATTATATTGTATAATTTCTCTAGCCTTTCTATGGGATTAAAAGCCTCGAGTATCTCTTGCTTATCTTCTACTTTAACTAGCACATTAGCGGCTATTATATCTGCCAGCTGTCCTGCATCCTCTACAGAATTGACAGATACCAATGTATCTGGCGAGACTTTATTGCTGAGCCTTACATAATTTTCAAAAGCCTTTAACATCATCCTTATCATTGCTTCATGCTCTAGTTCATTCGTTTCATCTTTCTCCTCAACTACTTCTTCAATCACCACTTCATAATAAGGCTCAGTCTTGGTATATTCGACAATCTTCCCACGCTGAAGTCCCTCAACTAATACCCTTATACTATCCCCTGGAAGCTTCAAAAGTTGTTTTATCTTAGAAACAGTTCCAACACTGTAGATCTCATCGGTCTTCGGATCATCTATCTTCATATCCTTTTGGGCAACTAAAAAAATCTCTTGGTCGTCTACCATCGCTTTCTCCAACGCAGCTATGGACTTCTCTCTGCCTACATCGAAGTGAAGCACCATATATGGAAAAACAGTTAAGCCCCTTAAAGCCAACAAAGGCAGCTGTTTCTTTCTGTTTTTTTGCTCATCCACCGCATATCATCTCCTTTGTCGAATAGTCAAACCATTCATATATTATATCTGCTTGTTCAATAGTATGCAAGGTAAAGAAAAAACCGGAAAATCAAGTTCCGGCTATCTTCCTGAAGCGCTTAGAAGTTGTACATCTTTAAATGAAGCTTCCAGCTTATTTTCCCCTTCTGATCCATCTATTATCGCATGTTTGATTACCTCTTCTACTCTTTCAACTGGAACAATTTCAATGCTGTATTTAGAAAATTGTTCTTGCCAGTTATCCTTTGGGATTATAACTTTAGTAACACCGGCCTGAATGGCTGCTTCCAGCTTCGCAGTGATCCCGCCTATTGGCATGACTTTACCGCGAATAGAAACTTCACCAGTCATAGCTACCTTATTATCTACTGGCTTAGCCGTTATAGCCGAATATATAGCTGTTACCATGCTGATACCTGCCGATGGCCCATCTATTGGAATTCCCCCTGGGAAATTGAGATGGATGTCATAGTTTCTAGTATCCAATTCAAAACATTTTCTGATAACCGTCAGAACGTTTTCCACAGATCCTTTTGCTGTGCTTTTTCTCCTTATCTTCTTGCCTTCTCCTCCCATCTCCTCCTCATCGATTATTCCAGTAACGAAAATAGTGCCTTTACCTTCTGCTGCAGGCATTGCAATGGCTTCTATTCCTAGCAGCGTACCCTGATTGGCTCCATATACTGCAAGGCCGTTCACATACCCTACTTCCGGACTATTTCCTATCCGCCTTTCAGGCCTGGGGGAGTAGTGGCCGCTATTGATAACCCATTCTATGTCAGCTATAGTTATGTTGCCCCGCCCTTCAGTAAGCGCCAATCCCCCTGCTAATTGAATTATGTTAACAGCTTCCCTGCCGCTGTTGGCATATTTTCCTACTAATTTATCGACATCCTTATCTATGCTAAAGCCAGCCTTTTCTGCCGCATTTTTAGCGATTATACTGATTTCCTCCTGGGTTAAAGCTCTAAAAAATATTTCTAGGCATCTGGAACGTATAGCCGGCGGAATCTCCTCCGGGCTTCTCGTAGTAGCCCCAACCAGCCTAAAATCTGCTGGCAGACCCTTCTGAAAAATTTCATGTATATGCTTAGGTATATTCGGATCCTCCGAGCTATAATAGGCGCTCTCAAGAAAGACCTTGCGGTCTTCTAAAACCTTTAAAAGCTTATTCATTTGTATGGGATGTATTTCTCCTATTTCGTCTAAGAATAGAATCCCTCCATGGGCCTTTGTAACCGCCCCAGGTTTGGGTTGGGGAATTCCAGCTACCCCTAAGGGACCAGCCCCTTGATAGATAGGATCGTGAACGGAACCAATCAGGGGATCAGCTATGCTCCTTTCGTCGAACCTTATAGATGTAGCATCCATTTCAATAAATTTCGCATTTTCTTTAAAAGGTGATAGGGGATTCTTCTTAGCCTCCTCCAAAACAAGCCGGGCTGCACAGGTTTTACCCACCCCTGGTGGTCCATATATTATAACATGTTGAGGATTAGGACCACATAAAGCAGCCTTGAGAGCCTTAATCCCTTCCTCTTGACCAATGATGTCATTGAAAGAAGCTGGCCTCGTTTTCTCAGAAAGCGGTTCGCTCAAGGATATTTCCCGAAGCTTTTGAAGTTTTTCCAGCTCCTTTTTTGATTCTTTGTCTATTGCTATCTTATTGCTTTGCTGGCCTTTCAATAGATTGAAAAAATACAGCCCTATGACAATCGCAAAAAAGAGCTGTATGGCAGCTAGTATATTCCCAAGCAAAATTACGCCTCCTTTTTATCCGCATAATGGTAACTATTCATCCATAGTATGCGTACATGGAGGCTTTTTATCCAGCCAGATTTATGGAATTTATATGCAGTAAAAAAGAAGCCTTTCCGGCTTCTTTTAAAGTCAAGATACAGATTCCCTTTTGCCTTTTGGTTTTTTCAAAGCATTCCTGCTTCTTAGATCATCGGATAATATAACGATAGGCTCGCTGCCTTTCTCAATCGTTTCTTTAGTTATTATACACTTCTCTATATCATTTCTAGACGGAATCTCATACATAACATTTAGCATTGCACTTTCTAAAATAGCCCTAAGACCTCTGGCTCCCGTCTTTCTCTCTATGGCTTTTTTAGCGACCAGCCTTAAAGCCTCTTCCTCAAATTCTAAAGCTACTCCATCCATTTCAAATAGCTTTTGATACTGCTTAACCAAAGCGTTCTTAGGCTCCGTAAGAATCTTTATAAGCGCTTCCTCATCTAGAGCATCTAGCGTAACTATAACGGGAAGCCGCCCTACAAACTCTGGAATTAAGCCGTACCTTAGTAAATCTTCTGGAAGTATATTCTTAAGAATTTCCCCTATATCCATATTTGTATTACTTCTAATCTCTGCCCCAAATCCTATAGACTTTTTACCAATCCTATTTTGAATAATTTTATCTATTCCGTCAAAAGCTCCACCGCAGATGAATAAAATATTAGTAGTGTCAATCTGTATAAACTCCTGGTGGGGGTGCTTGCGGCCTCCTTGTGGTGGCACGCTGGCAACGGTACCTTCCAATATCTTTAATAGAGCCTGTTGAACTCCTTCCCCGGACACATCTCGGGTAACCCAACGGCTTCATGTTCTAGACCTTTAACAGGTG
>CALGOY010000268.1 GCA_937960725.1 uncultured Bacillota bacterium | reverse complement strand
CGGCAAGTACCCTCGTATCCTTAAACACTGACATTGACTGCTGTCCATTAATCATGGCAACTACGTTGGGTTTATCACAATCCTGACCTGTAAGAATTGGATAGGGTTTATCAGCTGTGCCATACCCTGCATTTTTAAGGGAAGCAATAATTCCAATTGCCAAGCTATCATTGGGTGAAAGTATAGCATCCAACTTAGTTCCATCTGCATAATGAGCCGTGATAAGGTTATCCATTCTAGCCTGTGCTTTAGCAGAATCCCAACTTTGAATAGCTACAGTTACAAAATCCTTTTGCCCGCTCACTACAACTAGCTGACCATTATCAATATAAGGCTGAAGGACACTCATAGCACCATTGTAAAAAAAAGTAGCGTTATTGTCATCGGGTGCACCCCCGAATATTTCTATGTTATAAGGTCCTTTGCCTTCCTTTAACCCGAGTTTTTCTTCAATATACTGTCCTTGAATTACACCAACTTTAAAGTTATCAAATGTCGCATAATAATCAAC
Source organism: uncultured Bacillota bacterium (assembly GCA_937960725.1). Lineage (GTDB taxonomy): Bacteria > Bacillota > Clostridia > Caldicoprobacterales > UBA3941 > CALGOY01. The sequence goes on along the minus strand of CALGOY010000268.1, from coordinate 4,638 downwards.
ATGCTCAGATTGCATAATAAGGCGATCATATGCAATGACTTTTATATCGTTATCTGCTGCTTTTTTTAGTACATCGGTAAGGGCTGAACCATCGATTGAGGCAATGACTAAAACTTTACACCCCTTAAGAATCATGTTCTCTAGTTGTTGCACTTGTGTGTTTACATCATTGTTTGCATACTGAAGATCTACTTTATATCCCTTAGCTTCCAATTGAGCTTTCATATTGGCTCCATCCTGATTCCACCTCTGTAAAGACTGCGTAGGCATAGCAACTCCTATAAGGATACCATCTTTTTCATTACTAGAAGAACTATCAGGGCTGTTAGAACTACAAGCAACAATATTGAACATAATGGCAACTACAAAAATAAAGATAAGGAATTTCTTCATAGTAGCTCCCCCTTTAAATTATTAATCTCACGTTTATTATATAATTCTTGTAAACTTCGATAAACGTAATCAACTGCCTAATTGCAATAAAAAAATGCTCTTTTAAAGAGCAATATTTTACTATCGGTATTTTATTGCAATGTAGTTTTTTATTATATTTTCTCCCTGTACTCAGTAGGAGTCACTCCTTCATATTTTTTAAACACTTTACTAAAATAATTAGGGTCGCTGTACCCTACCATATAGCATATTTCTTTAACGCTAAGAGAATTGTCTTTAAGTAATTTTTTAGCCTCATCTATTCTGACTAAATTTAAATATTCAGAAAAATTACATCCAAATACTTTTTTGAAGGTACGGCTAAAATAATAAGGACTTAAGTTAAACTTTGCAGCAGTATCCTTTAAATTGATATTCTCTTTTAAATTATCAGAAATATATTGCTTTACCATCTTAAAAAGAGCAAATTTTTCTCCATAATTACTCTTTAACTTCTCATTTTGATTATATTCCATAAAATGTTCAATATCTTCATAGTGAACTATACTAGTATTTTGAAGTGGATATTTTAAAGCTCTGTAGGCCTCTTGATATGATTGATGCATTTTATCTATACCATCATAACATTTTCCTAAGCCAATTTTAATTTGCAGCCCAAAAAATTTCTTCACTTCCATTTGCACATCTAAAGCTAGATTGATGACCTTTAACTTTGTTTCATTCCAATCCTTAGGATTAGAAAATGCCATTTCAATAAAATAAATTAGATTTTTGGTAAAACGATAGCTTCCTATGGTTTTACAGCGCTGATTCAAAAAAATTTTTATATGCTCACCAATCTGAATTCTTAGCTCTTCGGGATAGCCATCTGTATCATTACTTTTTTTCTCCAGCTCTATTACCATGCAAAAAGCATTCGTAAAATCTACATTTAAATATTCCATATACATTTTAACATCAATAACTTCCAACATATCATTGATAATAGAATAACTTAATTCATTTTCCATCACAGGAAGCAAATTATATATCTTTTCCTGATTTTCAATTTCTTTTTTACGCTTTTCCTTTTCGTGCTGTATTTCTTCAACAGCTTCTATAATTTTTTCACGTAGTTCAACACGATCAAATGGCTTTAATATATAATCTCTTACATTATTCCTAACAGCTTCTACCGCAAAATCAAAATAGTCATATGCTGTAAGAATAATAAAATAAGCATAGGGAAGAAAATTGCGTATTTCCTGTACAGCCTTTAATCCATCAATCCCCGGCATCTTTATATCAATTATTATAATATCAGGCCTTAATCTTTCGGCAATCTCTATAGCTTCTCTTCCATTGCGCGCTTCACTGATCTCAAATTGTTCTTTTTCCTTCTCTTTAAATGCGCTTTTTATAATATCTCTAAGGGAATCACGAACATATTTTTCATCATCAGCAATTAAAAATTTTAGCATATCTTTCTCTACTCCTTTATAGGAATTTTGAGATAAACCTTGGTACCAAAACCTTTTTTACTCTCAATCGTAAAAATATCATCTTCATTATACATCAACTTAAGCCTTTGAACGACGCTCTTTATTCCCAGACCAGTAGTATGGCCTACAGATTGCTGATTCTGACTGTTTGAAATGATTTTTTGTAGCGCATCTTCATCCATTCCGCAACCCGTATCTTCTATGAGTATTATACAACGCTCCTGTTGCTCATTTATTTCAATATTTATACTCCCTCCCTCTTCTTTTGGCTCTATACCATGTATAAATGCGTTTTCCACAAAAGGTTGCAAGGTCATTGCAGGAACTATTATCTTTTTTAAATCAGCATTTACCTTTAAATTAAACTTAAACCTATCTTCATATCTTTTCATCTGAATATACATATACTGCTTTACAATATTTAATTCTTCTTCCAAAGTGGCATCCCGGTCCATCATGCTTAAACTGTATCGCAAAATACCAGCGACTGCTCTTATAAGGCTCTCAGTTTTATAAGCATTTTCATTAATCGCTGTCTGACTTATACAATTTAAAGTGTTAAACAAAAAATGAGGATTTATCTGAGCTTGTAAGATTCTAAGCTGTGATGCCTTTAAGTCTTTTTCGTAGCTTAATAACTTCATTTTCTCATTTTGCAGCTTCTTTTCCAGTTCAGCTTTTTCCTTTAAAGATTCAATATATTTGCTTATATGATTAATCATCTTGCTAAAAGCCTCTGAAAGAATATCCAATTCATATATATTTGCCCTTTCTCCTTCATTATAAATAAAATCTCCTTTTACTACCTTTTCTGAAGCTTTTACTAGCTCCTTCAATTTTCTAGTCATATCCCCTATAAACAGCATTGTATAGATAGTACTTGCCGCTAACGCCGTTATCATATATATCGCCAATACTCTATTAATATAGGCCTGTTTTTGTTTTAGCTGATTATATATATTAATATTATAATCAAAATAGCTCTCACTTAGCAGTGATATAAATGCATTACAGTAGGATACAATTTCCTTAGTCCAAACATATTCATCATAATACATATCAATACCAGAATGATTATTATAAATTTCTATAGTAAACTCCGCTGCTTCTTTATAGCTATTAAGAGAATTCAAAAGGTCTCTTAAAATATATTTACTCCTGAGATCCGAATCTTTTTGAAGTACCATTACATCTTCAACCGCTTTATCATAATAAAATTCATAAAATTGTTGAGATTCTTTAATGTTAGCTGATATATATTTATTAAAATGAGAAAAAGATTCGTTTAAATTATTTTTAATTTCATTAGTGATTCTCATCCTATTCATCATAATATTATAGTTTTCACTTATTCTATTGATCATTATAAAGGATATAACATTGCTGGTAGCAATTGGTAAGATAATAATTATGGCAAACATAATAAATTTTTTCTTTAAACTACTAGTCTTGGGCAGAGGAGTACTTCTTCTGCTTCTCTCTGAATTCATCGAGATTCTCTTTATCAACCACTTGCACATCGGTAATAAACAACCCCTTTGTTTTTTTTCCTTCGATGTTATCAACAATGATATTTACTGCTTTATATCCCATAACGTAGGGCTGCTGCACTACAGTAGATGTAATCAAACCATCTTCAATGCTGTCAAGAGTTTCGGGCAGATCATCAAAACAAACTATTTTTACTTTGCCGGCAACCCCTAAATCTTTAACCGCCCTAGATGCACCTATCCCGTCTAAAGCGGAAGTACAAAATAATCCTTTTATATCAGGGTGCTGGCTTAAAATCTTTTTTGCTGCAAGCTCAGCTTCAAGCAGATATGAATCTGAAGTTTCAATAGCCAGTATGTCAATGTTTGAATTGCTTTTTAGATAGCTTTTAAATCCCTCTACTCTTTCTATCTGATTTTTTACATCTTTTCCCCGCATAAATATAGCCACCTTGCCCTCAGTACCAATCTGGCGAATCATTTCTCTTCCTCCAACCCTGCCTGCTTCTACATTATCGGTACCTACATATGCAAGTCTTTTACTATTTTCGGCATCTGAATCAATGGTAACTAAAGGAATTCCATCTTCTATTATTTTATTAATAATATCCTTATAATACGATTCATCTTGAACATAAGTAATTATTCCACTAGCCTTTGCGGCATATGCCATCTTGATCAGCCTTATACTCTCCTCAACGCTTGCATCATCAGGCCCCTGAAAATCTATGACAACTCCTCTTTCCATAGCAGCTTTTTCGGCTCCTAAACGCACCTGAGTCCAGTATGGATTACCATAAACATGACTTACAATCACTATTTTAGGTTTCAGTTCTTCTTGATCTGGTTTCTTATATCTTAAGCTATCAAACAACACTAAATTAAATATAATAAAAAGTAAAATCACCGAATAGTACACTGCGTACTTTAAGAACCTTTTCATCCGGTTCACTCCTCTACAACAAAACAAAGTTATTAAGCTGTCCATGAAACTAAAAAGTACTCAGTGGCAGATATGCAACTAAAAAACTTTTTTATCTAAAATTAATAGTATCATTTTAACTAGAAGCTATCAACACATTGTCCCCAAATTTTCTAAGCAAAATTTTCTACAAAATAAGCTGGCAAATCTATTACCAGCTCTTCTCTTCATATTTAGCAATCATATCCAAATTGAATTATAACAAAATCGTCTTTTTAAATTACAGATACATTTTCCTCCATCCACCTATTTTTAAAATACTATTTATTGTAAAACAGCAATAAGCTGAAAT
>CALGOY010000267.1 GCA_937960725.1 uncultured Bacillota bacterium | reverse complement strand
GCCCGCCTATCCCAGGAAAAAGTTCCGCCGTATAGGCTCTTGAGGATTTCGGTATCGGCAGCTGTAAGGGTTTCTACGTCTGCATGGTTGGTTCCGCCGGAGCGGTATACATTGATCCTCTTGCCCGTATCAACATCTATGATTACCGCTTTGCTATTGCGGGGCCATATCTTATCTACCTCATTCCAGTGAATTAGTTCACCTTTGCCAACAGGCGTGTCCACATTTCCTCGATTTAAATTTGTATTTTGATTAAGAGCAGCTACAGTCTTGGGTCCAACTATGCCATCCGCTGCCAGTCCATTGGCCCTTTGAAAAGCCTTCACCGCGTTTTCCGTACCGCTGCCGAATATTCCATCTATAGCTCCACTATAATATCCTTTGCTCTTTAGTATAGTCTGCAGCTCAGCCACAGCAGCTCCTCTGCTCCCTTTCCTCAAAAGACCGCTAGTTGTCAACGATGAAGAGCCACGATTTGAACTTGTCCCATTTCCCTCCAAAGCTGCCCATGTTTTTGCCCCTACGATGCCGTCTACTGATAAACCAGCAGCCCGCTGGAACTGCATCACAGCATTTTTGGTGCCGCTACCGAATATCCCATCGATTGCACCGCTATAATAGCCCTTATTTTTTAACAGCTGCTGAAGCAGCCTTACCTCATCGCCGCGACTTCCCTGTCTTAAAGTAGAACGAGTCCTTGTAGAGCCTCTGGAAACCGTAGAAGCCGTTCCATTGCCAAAAAGTGCATCCCAGGTTTTAGGTCCAACAATTCCGTCTTGAGCTAGTCCTTTTTTAGCTTGAAATCTTATAACTCCATTTCGAGTAATAGGACCATAATAACCTGTTATATCCGAGTAATCATACAATCCCATATTCTTTAGAGCTCTCTGCACCTGGCTTACCTCTGGACCTCTACTGCCCAGCTTTAATAAAGTTGCAGCATCAGCTACAGCTGAACTGGAAAATGCCATTACAGCCGATATGCCAATAGCCGCAATAGCTTTTGCGCATTTATCGCTCTTTTTTAAAATCACGTAAAATCCCCCTATGTATATGTATTTTTCATATGTATTACTTTTGTCTCTCACTTTTGTTTATTATTTTATACTATATTGGGGGATTTTTCAATAGTTTTTTAAGGTTTTTTTACGAGTTTATTACGAAATTATTAAATTTTCCATTATTTTCCTATTGATCCTTCTTAGTTCCCATCTCAATTATTAGCTTTCCTAAATCCCGGGTGGCATTTGGCTTTCCTACCCTTCGAACCATTTCTTGTAAATGGAAGCGCCGCCAGTTATTATTCATTAATTGATAGATAGCCTCATCGATTGGATAGGTTTCACTTATCTTTATTGCCAATCCATTATTGAGCAAAAACTCTACGTTTCTATCTTCCTGACCAGGAATAGGATTTATGAGAATCATAGGGATGCCCTTAGCAAGGCTTTCTGACACCGTAAGCCCACCGGGTTTTGTTACTATGCAGTCGGAAGCATCCATAATTACATCCACATTGTCCACAAATCCAAAGTTATAAATTTTTTTACGGATATCCATCTCGTCTATTTTTTTCTTCAGGCTTTTATTATTTCCACAGGCAGATATTATCTGTAGATCCAAATCTAAGCTGTCAATTTCTTGGATAACTGTCTCCACTTTTCCATATCCCATACTGCCGCTCATAACGAAGATAGTCGTCTTATCTTCTATCCCTAGGAGCTTTCGCGCTTCTTTTTTATCTATTTTCTTGCTGAACTTGGTATGGATAGGAATTCCTATAGGTGAAATTTTATCCCTGCTTATTCCTTTTTTCACAGCCTGATGGATCAAAAGCTCGTTGGCTACCACATAGCAATCTAGATTAGTATCCTCCCAAAATGGATGTATAGTAAAATCAGTAACAATACCAATAGTTTTTGCCCTTAAATCCCCTTTGTTCTGCATATAGCTGATAATCTGGGCAGCGAAAATATGAGTACAAACGATAACATCCGGGTCATACTCGTGTATAAAACCAGTCAATTTTTTAGAAAATATAGCGCTAATCAGGCTTGATATGGACAGCTTCTTGTCGCTTTTTTCTCTTTTTTCAGCTAAACTATAAAGTCTACCATACACCGCAGGAGTAAACTTAGTCGATATTAAGTAACCTTTCGCCACTGACTCGCTTAAAATTGGATTGATGTACTCATAAGTATCCAATACCTCGCAGTCAATATCAAGCTCTTTCAAGTATTCCATAATAACGGCTGCAGCTTGGTTATGGCCATGACCTGCAGTTACCGTAAGAATTAATACCCTCATGAAAAACTCCCCCATCTTTTATCTGATAACTATTCTACCGTAAATTCGCACTACTAGCAAACATTTTTATATTTTCCATCGAAAAAGCCTTCTCTTATGCAGAGAAGGCTTTTCATTTATTCTAATTATATTTTCTTATAAAGCGGTCCAAAGTTTTGGCAAGCCCTAAAATCGGCTCCTTCCAGATCATTAGTTCCAAAGGCGCCCCATACGCTGGGCCTGTAAATTCTCTCCTCAGGTACGTTATGCATAGCAACTGGAATTCTCAGCATGGATGCTAATGTAATTAGAAGATCCCCTATGTGTCCATAGTTGAAAGCTCCGTGATTGACTCCCCAGTTGTTCATCACCGAATATACATCTTTAAAAGCCCCTTTGCCCGTCAATCTGGGAACAAACCAAGTGGTAGGCCATGTGGGATCAGTTCTCTTATCTAAAATATTATGTATATCCTCAGGCAATTCTACGGTATATCCTTCCGCAATCTGCAGAACCGGCCCAAGCCCCTTTACTATGTTCAACCTTGACATAGTAATTGGCATACCGCCCCTTGTGACGAACTTGCTAGAATATCCACCTCCGCGGAAATAGCCAAGATTTCCATAACACCAAGAAGTTGCATCGAGACATTTGCCTACTTCCTCAGGAGTAATCTCCCAGAAAGGCTTCATGGCCGGCTTGCCGTCTATGGTCTGCTGCCCAGTTCCATCCAATGAAGCCGAACCAGAATTTATAAGGTGTATAACCCCGTTTTCTGCAAGTCCCGTCAGTTCTTTTCCAGTAACCCTTTTTACTGCCTCAGGGCTCCAATAGGTACGAACATCGGCAAACACGGAAGCAGCACCTGTGAGCAGATGTCCAAACAACATTACAATGCCGTTTAGATGATCATTTTCCGTTGCAACTATGAAAGGCTCCCGAATTCCGTTCCAATCGAAGGAGGAGTTTAAAATAGCTTCCATGAAATCTCCATTAGGGAAATGGTCTGTCCACTGTCTTTGCCCTTGGAAACCGGCGACTATAGCATTGTGCCCCATTGACTCTTCCACAAATCCAGCCTCAGCCAGCTTGGGATTTCCTATCATAAGATCCCTTGCAATCATGGTCATCTTTACAACTGTTTCCCAAACTTCCTGCTTCTTCTCTGGAGAAGCTTGCAGCTCTGGAGGATTGGGGTCCTCGCCCTCTTTACAATTCTCTCTGACCCACTTCATAGCTCTTTCAAATTCTTCTTTATCATATATCTCTTCCTCGAAGCGCCTTACAAACTCCGACATATCTACATATTCAACCCGCATTCCCAAATAATCTTCAAGGAAGTCTGCATTAACCATAGAGCCAGCAATACCCATGGATACGTTACCCATTGACAGGTATGACTTGCCCCTCATTGTAGCTACAGCCAAGCCCGCTTTTGCAAAACGGAGCAGTTTCTCTTTTACATCGTCGGGAATAGATGTATCATCTGCATCCTGTACATCTTTTCCATAAATTCCGAAGGCTGGCAATCCTTTTTGATTGTGGGCAGCCAGTGCCGCTGCTAGATAAACAGCTCCTGGTCTTTCTGTTCCGTTAAAGCCCCATATAGCTTTTGGAGTATAGGGGTCCATATCCATAGTCTCGGAACCATAGCACCAGCAGCGGGTGACGGTGATAGATACCCCTACCCCTTCCCTCTCGAATTTCTCCGCAGCCATAGCTGCTTCAGCTACTCCACCGATACAGGTATCAGCAATAACACATTCTACAGGCATTCCATTAGGATGGCGTAGATTCTCTTCTAGGAATTTTGCTACATTCCTAGCCATCTCCATTGTTTTTTCTTCCAAAGACTCCCTAACCCC
>CALGOY010000266.1 GCA_937960725.1 uncultured Bacillota bacterium | reverse complement strand
ATTTAGCACTGTTGTAATAGGATGCAATTTACCGCGAGGGGGCCTTCTTCCGGGGAGGGTAACATCTATGGTCTCATCCTTAAGCTTGTTAGCTAAGGCTTTTTCCTCTAATTCTCTCTTTTTTTCTTCCAGTTTTCCTTGAATGCTTGTCCTTATTTCATTAGCATATTGTCCTATGATAGGACGTTCTTCCGGCGGAAGCTTTCCCATTCCCCTTAATACTTGGGTAAGCTCCCCTTTCTTACCTAAATATTTTATCCTAATAGCATCTAACTGCTCCAAAGAATCTACTTTTTCCAGGCTGCTTATAGCTTCTTTTTGAATCTTCTCTAATTTTTCACGCATCTTTCTACTCCTTCCTAACCTAAAATTTAAGCCTCCATCCTATAAAATAGGACGGAGGCTCAAAACCCCGTGGTACCACCTATATTCATCTGCCTAAAAAAGGCAGACCTCATTCCATGATAACGGAAATGTCCGGTAAGGCCTACTGCCATTTCAGCCCACTGCTCAGGAGTGAACTTCTATTCTGCGCCCTATAGGGATGCTTCCAGCCTATGACATCCCCTCTCTGAATAGAGCATTCAGAATATACTCCTCTCCTTCATCGCATTTACCTATTATTTTAAAGCCTTAAGCTGTATTTTACCCTATTATAGCATATCGTGTTTAGGGATTCAATAATCTGCCTGTCTTACTTTTCTTGCTTTAAATCTGGCTATTTCAATTCAATAAGTTCATACTTCATCGTCCCCAATCCAATTTTCTCTGCATGCCTTAAGGTTGTTCTACCCTTTTCAAATAACTTTTCTCCGCTGTTTTTCTGAACTAAATCCAAACATGCCGTATCCAAAGCCACAGGGTCTTTTCCAGCAAGAACACCGATATTTTCCGCAATTGGTTTCATATGCACACCCGCACAATCGCACTTATCGGTAATATTGTGCACAAAGCTTATATAGATGTTATCCTTGCCTTTCGCTGCTCCGTAAGCGTACTCCGCAAGTTTTTCCAGAAAATTAGCTCCCCCCCAGGTGTTTTTAATAGCACCTTGAGGGCAAATAGCAATACATCCTGCACATCCTACGCATTTGTTCTCATCTATTGCAGCAACATCTAAAATTTCAATAGCATCAAAGTCGCACTTATCCTCACAAATGCCGCAAGAAATACATTTTTCAGCATTTACCACAGGGGATATGCCCGAATGTTGTTCTAGCTTACCTGCTCTAGCAGCAAAGCCCATAGCCAGCTGCTTCAAAGCGCCGCCAAATCCTGCCTCTACATGCCCCTTAAAATGACACATGACAATAAATTGTTTGTATTTTCCGTATTCCTTTCCTATCTTGCATTTTTTTATGTATTCTTTATTGATTTCTATCTCGTCATAGTCCGTTCCAATATCCCCATCTGCTATAATGATTGGTATTTGGGTAAATCCATGGGATTTTGCCGTTTCAATATGTTTATCCTTGGTAGTCCTTGCTCCTCTATATAGCACATTACTCTCTATATAATACGGAGATACTCCATTTTCTTTCAGATAATTTATTACTTCATCGTAGCATTTTGCTGGAATGAAAGTTTTATTTCCTTTTTCACCAAAATGCACCTTTATAGGCACTTCTTTTTCAAACTGATGCTCGGTTTCTGATACTACTTTTTTCAAAAGCTTTAGAGCATCTTTTCCAAGTTGATTATAATCCGTTCCCGAATTCTTAATAAAATACACTTTACTTACTCTACTCAAGTTACCACCTTCTTTCTATGATCAGACTCAAAATGAAATATTACACTATTTATACCTTTATTTCAAGCAAAAATTGTTAGCAGAACATAAATACAGACCAAATCCACAATATGGCTTTGGTCTGTATATTTTTCAAATAACTAATTTATTTTAGCCTACTGCAGACCATTCTCTTCAAAAGGCAGTACTTCAGTAGTTAGAATATTTACCGTTCTGTCATTTATCTCAGCAACACCGCCAGTTACAGCAAGTTTTTTCTCAAGTCCATCGTTAATAATCCGTAGAACACCACCGCCCAACACAGTTGAAACTGGTGCATGGCCAGGAAGCACACCGAGGTCTCCGTCAATACAACGCATGATAACCATGTCGGCCTTTTCGACAAATTTTATCCCGCTGGGCGTAATTATATTAAGATTGATTTTTTTGTCAGTCATATTAACCACCTTGTGCCTTCTTGTATTTCTCCACTACTTCATCAATTGTTCCCACATTGAGAAAATAGCCCTCCGGTATCTCATCATGAACTCCTTCGATAATTTCTTTAAAGCCTCTAACTGTTTCTTCTACAGGAACGTAACGTCCCGGGATTGATGTAAATTTCTCAGCTACGAAGAAAGGCTGCGATAAAAATCGCTGAACCTTTCTGGCTCTACTGACAATCAGCTTATCCTCCTCAGACAGTTCGTCTATACCTAAAATGGCAATAATATCCTGAAGGTCTTTATAGCGCTGCAATATGCTCCGAACTGCCTGGGAAACACGATAATGGTCTGAGCCTACGATATTTGGTTCTAAGATCCGGGATGAGGAGCTTAGTGGATCTATAGCAGGATATATACCCTGCTCAACAATAGCCCTAGATAAAACCGTTATTGCATCCAAATGGGCAAAGGTGGTTGCCGTTGATGGATCCGTAAAGTCATCTGCAGGCACATAGATAGCCTGCACAGAGGTAATCGAACCAAACTTAGTAGACGTAATGCGTTCCTGCAAAGCACCAAGTTCCGTGGCTAGGGTTGGTTGGTAACCTACAGCACTCGGTGTACGCCCTAATAAGGCCGAAACCTCTGAACCCGCCTGTACAAATCGGAAGATATTATCGATAAAGAGCAATACATCTTGCTGCTTAACATCCCGAAAGTATTCAGCTATTGTCAGGCCTGTAAGCCCAACCCTCATCCTAACCCCCGGCGGTTCATTCATTTGACCAAATATCAATACCGTATTATCTATAACTCCTGAATTCTTCATATCATAGTAGAGCTCATTCCCCTCACGGGTACGCTCTCCCACGCCAACAAATACAGAGTAACCGCCGTGCTCTTTGGCGATACTATTAATAAGTTCCATTATAAGAACTGTTTTTCCTACTCCAGCACCGCCAAACAATCCTATCTTTCCACCTTTAGAAAAAGGACATAGCAGATCAATTGCTTTGATACCGGTCTCTAACATCTCTGGCTGAGCAACCTGCTCGGTAAGGCTAGGCGGTTTTCTGTGGATAGACCAGCGCTCTTTGGCTTCTATAGCCGGCATATTATCAATTGGCTGGCCTAGAACATTAACCATACGCCCCAAAACTTTTTCACCTACAGGAACCGAAATCGGGGCACCGGTATCTATGGCCTCCATTCCACGCTTCAATCCATCTGTTGAATGCATAGAAATACAGCGTACTGTATTATCTCCGAGATGCTGTACGACCTCTAGTACTATTATCTCCTCACCAAACGGTACCTCAATAGCGTTGTACAAGGAGGGCAGTTCGCCCTCAAAGCGAATATCGATAACTGAACCTACTATCCGAATGATTCTGCCTTTATTTTTAGCTGTCATATAATTCACCTTTATTCAATATATTTGCACCCCCAACAATTTCACTAAGCTCTTGTGTGATGGATGCTTGCCGTTGACGATTATATAGACGGGTCAAATCCTCTATCATCTCCTCGGCATTCTTTTCCGCCGAATCCATGTTGATCATGCGGGCTGCTTGCTCGCTAGTATTAGATTCTAAAAATGCTCTAAATAGACTCATGTGTAAATAAAATGGTATAGCATGATCAATAAACGTATCAATATCCGGTTCATATTTTATATCATTGTTACCATCCATCTCTATGCTATCAGCAGCCACAGGTAGCAGTTTATCTACACGGGGCAGATAGCTTAAGAGAGTATCAAACTGGGTATAAGCAACAAATATCTCATCTACTTCCCCAGACAGATAGAGATCTATTATTAGTTTTGAAATACTTTCAGCATTCTGATAGGTCTGTGCATCTGATACATCTGTAATTGCACGAACAATATTCATATTCCTTTTCTTAAAATATTCGTACCCTTTGGAACCCACGACAAGTATTTTCTGTTTTTTTTCCTGATTCATATTCATATGTTCCAAAGCTTTCGCCATAATGTTTGCATTGTAGGCACCGGCAAAGCCGCGGTCCGCAGTAAACACAATGTACAACGAATTTTTCACTTCCCGTTCTGCATAAAAGGGGTGATTTTTTGCCCCCTCCTGGCTGCTAAGCTTATCTACTATGCCTTTTAATTCATAGTAGATAGGGCGTATACCTTCTAGCTGTGCCCTAGCTTTATTCAGTTTTGTGGAAGCAATCATATATAAAGCTCTCACCATCTGCTTTATAGAGCCGACATTTTTAATTCTTAGCTTGATATCTCTGGCAGAGTTCACCGTGCTTCCTCCCTAGTGTAGTTATACTGTTTCTTTACCTCCGCAATTGCTGCATCAATATCTTTCTCTAGCTCATCTGAAATATCCCCGGTTTTCCTTATCTCTTCTTTAATATGAGGCGCATGCTTGTCCACGTATTCAATGAGATCATCTTGGAACTTCAAGATGCGTTCAGGCTCAATATTTTCCAGATATTTATTATTTAAAGCATAGAGGATTAACACCTGATCTTCAACCGGCATAGGTTTGTACTGTGGCTGTTTTAAGACTTCCACAATGCGTTCACCGTGATTTAGACGCTCCAGAGTATCTTGACTGAGGTCAGAACCAAACTGTGAAAAAGCAGCTAATTCTTTGTACTGTGCAAACTCGATTCGGAGAGGACCAGCTAACTTCTTCATAGCTGGAATCTGGGCTGAACCTCCAACACGAGAAACAGACAAGCCTGGGTTGATCGCCGGTCGAACACCGTGGTTGAATAGGTCTGCTTCTAAATAGATCTGCCCGTCTGTAATAGAAATAACGTTTGTTGGAATATAGGCAGATATATCCCCTTCCTGCGTTTCTATAATAGGCAAAGCCGTCAAAGTACCACCGCCATATTCCTCGCTTAAGCACGCCGCCCGTTCTAATAATCTTGAATGCAGGTAGAATATATCACCTGGATAGGCTTCACGGCCTGGAGGACGACGTAAAAGCAAGCTAATAGCTCGGTAAGCTACCGCATGCTTAGATAGATCATCGTATACTATCAAAACATCTTTACCTTTATACATCCATTCTTCAGCGATTGCACAGCCGGCATAAGGAGCTATATACTGCAGTGGTGCAGGATCACTAGCAGTAGATAGAACCACCGTCGTATAATCCATGGCTCCTGTTTCGTTTAAGACCTTAATTATCCGGGCCATCGTCGACGCTTTTTGACCAATAGCAACATATACACAGTAGACATCCTTGCCCTTTTGATTGATAATTGTATCAATAGCAATAGCAGTCTTACCAGTTTGACGGTCGCCAATAATCAATTCCCTCTGACCTTTTCCGATGGGCACCAATGCATCGATAGCCTTTATACCGGTCTGCAGCGGCTGATTTACTTCACGGCGCATGATCACGCTAGGGGCTGGACTCTCTATTCTACGGTAAGCATCCGCCGCAATAGCGCCCTTGCCGTCAATTGGTTCGCCCAGCGCATTGACGACACGACCCAGCATACCGTCCCCCACCGGGACTTCGGCCATCCTGCCAGTCAACCTAACGGGAGCGCCTTCTTTGATCCCTTCGTCAGAGCCCATAATAACAGCCCCTATGCTATCTTCGTCCAAATTTAACGCCATACCATATGTTCCATTAGAAAACTCTAAAAGTTCACCGCTCATTGCACTATGTAGGCCGTATATGCGTGCAATGCCATCTCCTACCTGAATAACAGTACCGGCTTCAGAAAAATCCAGCTTAGAAGAATAAGACTTAATCTGTTGTTTTATTACCC
>CALGOY010000265.1 GCA_937960725.1 uncultured Bacillota bacterium | reverse complement strand
TATCGTCATAAGAAAAGTCAAACCACATAATATCAATTTTTCCATAGTTAGTAAGCAGCTCCCTAACCTGGCCATGGAAATATTCTATATAATTTGAAAAATTATGTTTTTTATCTTTCCACTCTTCATTATCTCTCATAGGGTGATGTCTATCCCCATAAGCTGGATAATCTGGATGGTGCCAGTCGATAATAGAATAATAAAATCCTACTTTTAGCCCTTCAGCGCGAAATGCATCTACGTATTCTTTGATTAAGTCTCTACCTGCAGGCGTATTGGTAGCTTTATAGTCTGTGAGTTGACTGTCGAACAAACAAAATCCGTCATGGTGTTTAGTAGTCATAACAGCATATTTCATTCCAGCATTTTTAGCAGCTTTAGCCCACTCTCTAGGGTTATAATTTGTCGGATTAAACTCTTCAAAATATTGTTGATAATCTTCAATTGACATTTTTTCGCGGCTACGAACCCATTCGCCTCTGGCTGGGATTGAGTATAACCCCCAGTGGATAAACATTCCAAATCGATCGTGCAAAAACCATTTGATTCTCTCGGATTTTGTTGACATAATATTTTATCCCCCCATATATTTAACTATTTAGAGGTAATACTAAATTATCGCAATTTTATTGTATTAGAAGTATGATATAATAAAAATGAAAATTTCTAACTTATTATTGTATAATTCTAATATTAAATAATATGTGCAATCTATCTATATTTGCCATAAGGTTTATATGTCAATTCAAGCTCTATATATAACAGTTAGTATTAAAGTAGCATGGATGTGTTCAAACTCGACAACAAATATCTAAATATTATGGATTTCCATACACATGAGAATATTATAAGCGGGGGATATTATGAACAGCAATAAAGCTCTTTTGATTAAAAATTTTCTATCTAATATTCAAGTGAATGTAGACATTGCTGGTTACACTCAATGCCCACGGAATTGGAGAGATATAGATTATATACCAGAATATAATAAATTTTATTATATAATAGATGGAGAAGGATGGCTTAGGATTGGAGATAATGAATATTACCCTAAGCCAGGCCAACTCTTTCTTATGCCTGCTGGTGTTATTCAATCCTATTCTACAACGAGTGAATTTACTTTTTTAAAATATTGGTGTCATTTTACTGCAAAAATTAACGATATAAATCTTTTTGATATAATAAAAACGCCAATTTACATAGATGTTCCTAATGATTCACAATTGAAGCCATTATTTCGAAATTTGGTTTTGAATTATGAAAAAGATACGTTTTCATCTATATTAGCAACAAGGGGAGCGATGTTTCAGATTCTTGCATGGTACTTTGAGCATATTGACATTAAATCTATTAATTTGTCGTCATATTCTTCTACATATGAATTGTTAGAAGTGCTCGCCTATATCGAAAAAAATTTATCTAAAAATATTACAGTAGATGAATTGTCTCGAATTGTTCATTTCCACCCCAACTATTTTACCCGTTTTTTTAAAGAACATATCGGCTGTTCACCAATCCAATATATTAATCGATTAAGATTGAATAAGGCTAAGCAATTGTTGCGTAATACTACTTTAAGCATAAAAGAAATCACTGATTTAATAGGATTTAATGATCCTAGTTATTTTTCACGAGTTTTTAAGAAAAACACAGGCTTATCTCCTTTAGAATATCGAAACAGCTGATGTCAATATAGACATATAAATGCCAATATATTTAGATTGAGTATTAGGTATATATTTTGTATAATATCAATATAATTATAATACCCGTGTTCCATTTAGCATCTCTATTATACGAGCTATTCCCTTATGTTTGCATAGTGGTATAGTGGTTATGCTTGTAACAAATAATAGATTAGATTAAAAATAATAGAAGGAGAGATATAGGTGAAGCAAGTGTTTGACAACATGCTAAATGATTGGGAAAACCATCGCATTACAGGAAAAAATCGTCTTAAAGCAAGGGCTTACTTTTTCCCCTATCCGGATGAAGGAAGCGCTTTAACATACGAGCGGCAGAATTCTCCGTGGTTTATGCTTCTAAATGGTGTATGGAAATTCCGTTACGATTCTTCGCCCTATGAAGCCCCAGCAGATTTCTTTAAAGAGGAATTTGATGTAGAGGATTGGGATGATTTACATGTTCCTAGCAACTGGCAGCTTCATGGATATGGATATCCTCACTATACGAATGTGATGTATCCGTTTCCTGTAGATCCTCCAAGGGTTCCTTCAGAAAATCCTACTGGGTCCTATAGGAGGGAGTTTTACATACCAGAGGACTGGATTGGAAGAAAAACGATTCTAAGGTTTGAGGGCGTCGACAGCGCTTTCCACGTGTGGGTCAATGGCCAAGAGGTGGGCTATAGCAAAGTTAGCCGAATGCCTTCAGAATTCGATATTACAGAATTTATAAGGCCAGGGAAAAACATAATAGCTGTTAGAGTATATCAGTGGTCAGATGGAAGCTATCTAGAAGACCAGGATATGTGGTGGCTCAGCGGTATTTTTAGGGATGTGTATCTCCTTTCCAGACCAAAGGTAAGTATCTTTGATTTCTTCGCAAGGACTAAATTAGACGAGCAGTATAAAGATGGAGTTCTAACTGTAGAGACCACCATATACAATGGAAGCCAGAATGCAATAGAGGGATACCATCTGGAGGCGAAACTATTAGATAGCTCAAAAAGCGATGTATTAGGTACTGTAGAGACTTCCATATCTTGTGAAGCTAATGGAGAGACAGATGTTAAGCTGGAAATAGAAGTAGAAAATCCTGAAAAATGGTCTGCAGAAAGTCCATATTTGTACAACCTGTTATTAACACTAAAGGATAACGAGGGCAATATACTGGAAGTAGTACCTCAGCGCGTAGGATTTAGGACGATCGAGCTGAAAGATGGCAATTTCCTGGTAAATGGAGTAGCCATCATGCTCAAAGGGGTTAACCGCCACGACCATCATCCTGAATTGGGTAGAGCTGTGCCTTTAGAGTATATGAAGCAGGATATATTGCTTATGAAGCAGTATAACATCAACGCGGTTCGTACTGCTCACTATCCCAACGATCCTAGATTTTTAGATCTGTGTGATGAATATGGACTATACGTAATAGATGAGGCGGATTTAGAGACGCACGGATTTACCATTGTCAACAACTGGAACCAGCTTAGCGACGATCCAGAATGGGAAGATGCTTATGTAGATCGCATGGTGCGAATGGTTGAACGGGATAAAAACCATCCTTCTGTTATCATGTGGTCTTTGGGCAATGAATCTGGATTTGGCCGCAACCACGTAGCTATGGCAAAATGGGCTAAGCAAAGGGATCCCGAACGTCTAATTCACTATGAGGGAGAAACTAGAGTTTGCTTCCGCGGTGAAAATGGCGGCGCCAAGGTAGCAGATGTATACAGCACCATGTATACTCCTGTAGAAGAAATGATAGAGGTAGGACAGAGGACCGATTTAGATAAACCTCATATCATGTGCGAATATGCCCATGCCATGGGAAATGGACCTGGTGGACTGAAAGAATATTGGGAAGCTTTCTATAAGTATAAGCGCTTGCAGGGTGGATTTGTATGGGAGTGGATAGACCACGGTATCCTCAAGAGAACTGAAGACGGTAAGGAATATTACGCCTACGGTGGCGATTTTAACGATTACCCCAACGATGGAAACTTTATCATAGATGGACTCATTTTCCCCAATCGCAAACCATCCCCTGGGCTTATTGAATACAAAAAGATAATAGAGCCAGTAAAAGTGGAAGCGGTGGATTTAGAGGCTGGTAAGATCCGAGTAATAAACAGATATGATTTTATAGACTTGAGCCACCTGCAGCTGGCTTGGAACGTTGTAGCGGATGGAAAAGTGCTGCAAAGTGGTACTGTTACGTCCGAATATACGGATATTCCAGCAGGAGAGAGCAAGGTTATAACTATACCTTACAAACTGCCCTCAAATCCTCTACCGGGAACGGATTACTGGTTGAATATCCGATTTATACTGGCATACGATCATTCATGGGCAAAACAGGGGCACGAAGTTGCTTGGGCTCAGTTTAAGCTGCCTGTTGACTCTCCAGCAGCTACTCCCATCAGCATAAGCTCCATGCCTCCATTGGAGTGTCAAGACAAGGGCAACATGCTGGAGATAATCGGTAGCGATTTTGAGCTGTGCTTTGACAAGATAAGCGGCACTATCAAATCCTGGAGATATAATGGGGCCAATTTAGTGACCAAAGGACCAAAGCTGAACTTCTGGCATGCTCCAACGGACAACGATATGAGGATAGTAGGCGAGTGGAAGAGATTCGGTCTGGATCGACTCCAGCATAGAATCGATAGGGTAGAATGGGAGCTGCTGGATGATAACAAAGTTGTTGCTATCAAAGTAAAGAGCCGTGTAGCTCCACCAGTTCTTGCTTGGGGCTTCGATGCTGAATATACCTACAAGGTCTATGGAAGCGGAGATGTAGTGCTGGAAGTTAAGGGAGAGCCCCAAGGCGATGAACTGCCAGAAATGCTGCCGCGCATAGGGCTTCAAATGGAGATACCTGGTAATTTAGATAAAGTTACCTGGTATGGTCGCGGCCCAGGCGAATCCTATCCTGATAGCAAGGAAGCTAATCCCTTCGGCGTATATACAGCTGAAGTAGATGACCTATATACTCCTTATGTGTATCCGCAGGAAAACGGAAACCGCATGGATAACAAATGGGTAGCCTTGGCGGATATTGCGGGAATAGGATTATTGGCAGTAGGAATGCCTAAGCTGGACTTTAGCGCCCATAGATTTACTACAGAAGATTTGGCCAACGCGAAGCATACCTGCGACCTAGTTCCCAGGGAAAATATCACTCTAAACCTAGACTACAAGCACAACGGTTTAGGAACAGCCAGCTGTGGACCGAAGCAGCTTCCTCAGTACCAGCTGCATCCGCAGAAATTCACCTTTGCAATCCGGCTCAAGCCTTTTAACGTAAATGCAATTTCCCCTGTAGAGCTAGGAAAGCAGGCAATAGAGGATAAATAAATACTTAAAAAAGAGAAAATATGGGAAAATGAATTATACCGAAATTCATTTTCCCATATTATATTATTGTGTATAATATTGTTAAAAAATAAGAAGGGAATGGGATTTATGGATATTATTGTGTTAGATTCTTTTCCATTTGATATAGATATAGATGCACTGTTTAAAAGGATTCATATGGCTAGAGAAGATGATTACGCAGAGCAAGTGATGAATCTGGTGGAGGCTGCTAGAAGGATTGCTAGGCCTAAGGTTCTGTATAAACAAGCATCGGTCGATGAAAAAGGAGAAGACTATGTAGTAGTCGATGGTGTCAGGCTGGACAGCCGGATATTGCGAATAAATTTAGATTCCGTATATAGAGTATTCCCATATGTGTGTACCTGTGGTAAGGAACTTGAAGAATGGGCTGAATCATTGGAAGATTTGTTGGAAAGATTTTGGGCAGACGAGATAATGAAAATGGCTCTAGAAGAAGCAACTAGAGCTTTTATCAGGCATCTGGACGATACCTTTCATCCTGGCAAAACTTCCAGCATGAATCCGGGCTCTTTAGAAGACTGGCCTATCACTCAGCAGCCGCAGCTGTTTAGCATCCTTGAGGATCCCAAGCTACATATAGGCGTCGAGCTAACTGATAGCTATCTGATGATACCTACCAAGTCGGTGTCAGGTATACAGTTTGCAACGGAGACCAACTTTGAAAACTGCAAGCTATGTGCTAGGGAAAATTGTCCTGGACGCAGAGCCTCTTACGATGCTTTGCTACATGTTAAGTACAAAAAAAAGTAAAGGGATTCATTGCAACAGAAGCCCTTTACTTTTAATTAATACTTTTTTAATTAATATTTTCCATATTCCTTAGCAACCCGCACCATTACTTTTGCATTGTCCGGAGATGAATTGGCAGGATATTCGCACCCTGTAGCAAGGATAAAGCCTCCGCCTTTCTTCATAATATCTATTTCTCTCTTGCATTCAGCTTCTACCTCTTCAGCAGTGGCATTCATAATAAAGCTAGGAGGAACGTATCCGATCAGGGTAGTCTTATCTCCGTATTTTTGTTTAGTTTCCTCAAAACTAGAGCAGTCATCAGGTACATGGAGGAAGGATATAGCTTGGGGCTGCATTCTCTTAATTTGAACGTCGAAATAGATTCCATTTCCGCAGTTGTGGATCATTACCATACAGCCGCTGTCATGAACATGCTTAGCTAGACGCTCAACATAGGGTCCTTCAAACTCGTCCCACATTTCCTTGCTCATTATAGATTGGGAAGCAAACAATGTATCGAACATAATGGCGTGGACTCCAGTTTCCATAAGAGCTGTGACGTATTCCATTAAAGTCTCAGTAATAGCTTCTAAAGCCCCCTTCATAGCATCAGGATCATCAATTATATCCATGAACATATTCTGCTGTCCCCGCATCATACTAAGTATCCCGAGAGGCCCAAAAACAAATGCAACTATTGGCTTTTCTTTTCCTTTAGCCTTAACCAATAGATCGCATAGCCTGATGTGCTCGCTCATACGGGGAGTTTTGCGGGGGTTGATAGGTTCGATCTTCTTGTAATCGTCAATAGTTTTTATCAATTTGTCATGATAGTGGGGACGGGCTGCTTCATTTTTAGGATATTCAATTCTCTGACCAAGATCCGCCGCTTCTACCGATAGATCCACTAAAGAGCAAATTATATCTACATCTATGTCCTCCGTAGCCTTTATGATGGATTCGGCACAGAGTTCTGTATCTTGACACCAGCGAGCATAGTCTATGCCGGTGTATAGCCTGGAGATGCTATTGATAAGCGGGTATACGGGAACGCGATCTGCCTCTTTATGTTGAAGTATTAAGGATACCCTTTCAAGAGAAGTCATATAGATTCCCCCTTTATACAGTAATCTATTCTATAATCTCTAATAACCAGTTTACAAAAATAGTCCAGCTTTTTATATCACTTACTTTGGAATTTTTGAATTATTTTATGGAAAACTTAAAGATATATTAGCAGTCTATTGAAATTTGTGGTATTATATGAAAAAAGCTTGAAAATAAATCAAAAGAAGGGAGGATCAAAGGGGTAGAAAATCTCCCTACTATATATGAAAGAAAGAGCGGCTGTGTATTATCTGTACCACAGTGGATTTGCAGTAAAAACAAAGGAGCATTTCTTAATATTCGATTATTATAACGATAAACCCGATAGTGGCGAAAGGAATATCAACAATGGGGTCATATCAGCAGAGGATTTAGAACAACATGATAATGTATGCGTGTTTGTATCCCATAGCCACTACGATCACTTTAACCCAATAATTTTTCAATGGGCTGAGGCAAATCCCAAAATCCGATATTTTTTAAGCAGCGATGTTCAAACGCAGGAGGATAATCCTAACTGCTACAAAATGGATCCATATCAGGAGATTGTACAAGAGGATATAAGGGTAAAGACTTATGGCTCAACCGATGAGGGAGTGTCCTTTTGTGTTGAGCTAGACGGATTAAATATATTTCATGCTGGGGATTTAAACTGCTGGTACTGGTATTATGAATCCACTCCTGAGGAGTTGGAGGAAGACTATCAAAAGTTTGTAGTAGAAATGGAGAAAATAAAAGGGGAGAAAATAGATGTTGCTTTTTTCCCTGTTGATCCTAGGCTGAAAGAATATTACTATATGGGAGGGGAGTATTTTATAAAGCATATGGAGCCCGAAATATTTATCCCCATGCATTTTGGAGAGCAATATTCTATCACTAAAGAGTTTGCTGATAGGGTTGGAGCTCTCTCATCTAAAGTAATTGTTATATCCAGAAGAGGACAGAAGATTATTATATAGGGCTTTATAAAACCCATAGATTAAATGATGGCAAGAAATCGCTTATTAAAGCCTAATAAATATTAAAAAAATCTAATATATAAAAAGGAGAGGATACAATGAAATTTACAATGGCTCACACAAATTTTAACGTGCTTGACCTAGAAAAAAGCATAGCTTTCTATAAGGAGGCCTTAGGTCTAGAAGAAATAAGGAGAAAAGAAGCCGATGATGGAAGTTTTATCCTTGTTTTTATGGGGGATGGAGAAACTGAGCATCAGATAGAGCTTACTTGGCTAAGGGATAGGAAAGAGCCCTACGATCTATCAGATAATGAAATCCATCTAGCTTTTGTGGTGGATGACTTTGATGCTGCATACAAGCATCACAAAGAGATGGGATGCATTTGCTTTGAAAATAAGGAAATGGGCATATATTTCATAGAAGATCCTGATGGATACTGGATTGAAATTATTCCGAAGAATAGATAGTTTTCACTTAGCGGATAATTCATGACTGAGAAGGGGTCTTAAGAGATCCCTTCTTTTTATGGCCATTTTTCTAAATAGGGAAGGAGATATCAGCTAATGAGTCAAAACACACGATATCCTAATGTAGTATTTATAATGCCCGACCAATTTCGCCGGCAAGCGATGGGATTTTGGTCCAGAGAAAAATATAGGGGGGGCAATAAACGGCACCAGTGATCCCGTACACACTCCTAATCTGGATAGATTTGCAGATGAGAGTATAGTGTTTAGCCAAGCTATAAGTACTCAGCCAGTATGCAGCCCATTTAGGGCGATGCTTATGTCTGGCAGATTTCCTGAGCAAAATGGAGTGAAAGTAAACTGTAAGGCGGGAAGGGATAGTAGCCTCAGAGAAGATATAGAGTGCTTTACCGACGTACTGGCAAAAGCGGGAGATCGGAAGAGCGTCG
>CALGOY010000264.1 GCA_937960725.1 uncultured Bacillota bacterium | reverse complement strand
AACGTACGTGAAAATGACACCTGAAAAAGCTCAAAGAGTGGTTATAGAGCATATCGTAAATGGTCAGCCAGTAACTGAATACACCATAGGAGCGGAAGAAAAATAGTCTATTACATGCAAGGAGGTTGGGATGATGGAATTATATCGCTCTCATGTATTAGTATGCGGAGGTACCGGTTGTCATTCATCTGGTTCCGCTGATATTATAGCAGAATTCGACAAACATCTAGAGAAAAACGGCCTACAAAAGGAAGTTAAAGTCGTGCGAACAGGTTGTTTTGGATTGTGCGAAGTAGGCCCTATAGTTATAGTATACCCAGAAGGTGCATTTTATAGCAGGGTAAAAGCAGAAGATGTGGAAGAAATTGTAACAGAACATCTTTTAAAAGGGCGAATCGTAAAGCGGCTGCTCTATCATGACAGCATAGCTGAAGATGAGACTATAAAGTCCCTATCTGAAGTAAATTTCTATAAAAAACAAAAGCGTCTTGCTCTTCGAAATTGCGGTGTTATAGATCCAGAAAATATCGACGAGTATATTGCATTTGATGGATATAAAGCGCTGGCTAAGGTAGTTACCGAGATGACCCCTGAGGAAGTTATCGATGTTTTAAAGGCATCAGGCTTAAGGGGTAGAGGTGGCGCTGGTTTCCCAACGGGGCTCAAATGGCAGTTCACTTATGAGGCAAAAGGCGATAAGAAATATGTATGCTGTAATGCGGACGAAGGCGATCCAGGCGCATTCATGGATAGAAGTATTCTTGAAGGGGATCCCCATAGCGTGATAGAAGCTATGGCTATTGCAGGATATACAGTAGGTGCGGATCAAGGGTATATATATGTCCGCGCAGAGTATCCAATCGCAGTAAGAAGGCTTACTATTGCTATAAGCCAAGCCAGGGAATATGGACTGCTTGGAAAAAACATATTTGGAACCGATTTTAATTTCGATATAGAGCTAAGGCTGGGTGCAGGGGCTTTTGTATGCGGTGAAGAAACTGCTCTTATAGCTTCTATAGAAGGTATGAGAGGAGAGCCCAGGCCAAGACCGCCATTCCCGGCTTCAAAAGGTGTATTTGGCAAGCCCACCCTGCTTAACAATGTAGAGACCTATGCCAATATTCCCCCGATTATATTAAACGGTCCTGAGTGGTTTGCTTCCATAGGTACTGAAAAGAGCAAGGGTACTAAGGTATTTGCCTTAGGTGGAAACATTAATAATACAGGTTTGGTAGAGATCCCAATGGGAACAACTTTAAGGGAGATCGTATATGAGATTGGTGGAGGAATACCCAATGGCAAGAAATTTAAAGCTGCCCAGACTGGTGGTCCTTCCGGCGGTTGTATCCCTGCGGAGCATTTAGATATTCCAATTGACTACGACTCTCTCATGCAGGTAGGCTCTATGATGGGCTCTGGTGGACTTGTAGTTATGGACGAGGATACTTGTATGGTAGACATTGCCCGTTTCTTCCTGCAGTTTACGGTGGATGAGTCCTGTGGTAAGTGTCCTCCCTGCCGTATTGGAACAAAGAGAATGTTGGAGATTTTAGATAGAATAGTTAGCGGAAAAGGTGAAGAAGGAGATATAGAAAAACTTGAGCTGCTAGCTAAAAATATTAACGCTGCTGCTTTATGTGGATTGGGTCAAACGGCTCCTAATCCGATACTGAGCACTTTAAGATATTTCAGAGATGAATATGAGGCTCATATAAAGGATAAGAAATGTCCTGCAGGAGTTTGTCAGGCTCTTCTCGAGTATGTAATTATAGAAGATAAATGTAAAGGCTGCGGACTATGCGCTAGGCAGTGTCCAGTGGACGCAATAAGCGGCGAGCGAAAGAACCCCTACCACATCGATACGGAAAAATGTATTAAATGTGGTGCCTGCATGGATAAATGTCCTTTCCATGCGATAGAGAAAAGATAATTTCGGGTGAAAGGAAGTGAAGAGCATGGAGATGATTAAAGTAACAATAGATGGAGTACAGGTAGAAGTTCCAGAAGGCAGCACTGCGCTGGAAGCTGCAAGAGCTGCCAACATAGATATACCTACGCTATGCTATTTAAAAGGTATAAATGAAATAGGGGCCTGCCGCATGTGTCTGGTCGAAGTAAAAGGTGTCCGTTCTCTGCAGGCTGCCTGTGTATACAAAGTTGCCGATGGAATGGAGATCTTTACAAATACACCGAAGGTTCGAGAAGCGAGAAAAGTAAACCTCGAACTTATACTGTCAAACCACGACCGCAAGTGCCTGACCTGTGTAAGAAATCAGAACTGCGAGCTCCAAGATCTGGCACAGAAGCTTGGAGTGGATGATATACGTTTTGAAGGTGAAATGATCGATCGTCCTGTAGACGACCTATCACCTTCAATCGTGAGAGATCCTAATAAATGTATCCTATGCCGCCGATGTGTGGCAGTTTGTAGAAATGTGCAGGGCATAGGAGTTATTGGTGCTACTGGAAGAGGATTTAATACCATTATAGAGCCCGTTTTCGATATGAGCATCAATGAGGTTCCCTGCATTAACTGTGGACAGTGTATAGCAGCCTGTCCTGTAGGGGCACTCCGTGAAAAAGATGATACCGAAAAGGTATGGACAGCTCTCAACGATCCAGAGCTCCATGTAGTTGTACAGACTGCTCCAGCTGTGAGGGTAGCTTTGGGCGAAGAGTTCGGTATGGAGATGGGTACCAGGGTAACTGGAAAAATGGTTGCTGCCTTAAGGCGATTGGGCTTTGACAGGGTATTCGATACCGATTTTGGGGCCGATTTAACCATCATGGAAGAAGGTACCGAGTTATTGGATAGGATCAAAAACGGCGGAAAGCTTCCGATGATTACCTCCTGCAGTCCAGGATGGATCAAGTATTGCGAGCACAATTATCCTGATTTCCTGGATAATCTGTCCACTTGCAAATCCCCCCATCAGATGCTGGGAGCTACACTAAAATCCTATTACGCAGAGAAGAATAACCTAGATCCTTCTAAAGTGTATGTGGTATCTGTGATGCCATGTACTGCTAAGAAGTTCGAAGTTCAAAGACCAGAACTTGCCGCCACGGGATATCCTGATGTAGACGCTGTGCTAACCACCAGAGAGCTGGCAAGAATGATCAGGCAAGCTGGTATTGACTTTACTCAGCTTCCAGACGAAGAGTTTGACCCTGTATTTGGGGACTCTACAGGAGCCGGAGTGATCTTTGGAGCCACTGGTGGTGTAATGGAAGCGGCCCTTCGCACGGTGTATGAACTGGTTACAGGCGAGCCCATGGAAAACATTGAAGTAAACGCTGTCCGTGGAATTGAGGGAGTGAAAGAAGCCGAGATACAGATGGGCGATATGGTAGTTAGGGCGGCTGTAGCCCATGGAACTGCCAGTGCTAAAGCCTTGCTAGAGAAGGTAAAATCTGGCGAGAAGGAATACCATTTCATTGAGATAATGGGTTGCCCTGGAGGCTGTGTAACAGGTGGCGGACAGCCAATTGTAAAAGCTAAGGATAGAATGGATAAAGATCCTAAGCAGGTAAGGGCATCAGCTATCTATGACGAAGATAGGGATCTGCCCTTGAGAAAATCCCATGAGAATCCTTCAGTACAGAAGCTATACAAAGAATACCTTGGCGAGCCCAACAGCGAAAAGGCCCATAAATTGCTGCATACCCATTACACCTCCAGACCTAAATATTAATACTAATTATGTTAAATAAATATACTTTACTAAAAAGAGATCCTTAAAAATAAGGATCTCTTTTTAGTATTATGAGAATTCAATTTGACTTTAATAGTGTATAATCATATAATGGAAAAAGAAAA
>CALGOY010000263.1 GCA_937960725.1 uncultured Bacillota bacterium | reverse complement strand
TAATTATAATCGCTATGACATCACTTCTTATTTAAAAGAGGGCAAAAACATAATAGCGGTCCATGTGTACTATCAAGGGCTTATTAACAGAGTATGGAACAGCGGCGATCTGAGGCAGGGAATGATAGCGGAGCTTTATCTAGACGGAGAGTTTTTGTTAGGCACCGATCGAACATGGAAATATAAAGTGTGTAAAGGATATAGATCTGGCGGAACCATAGGCTATGATACTCAGTACTTAGAAAATATAGATAGTAGCCTTCTTGAGCGAGGGTGGAGAAATTTAGAGTACGATGATAAAGATTGGCAGCAGGCTCAGGAAAATGATACATTCGACCACAAATTATATTTGCAAGAAACTCCCCCGTTAGAGGTTTATACTATAAAGCCTAAGCAGGTTGTAAAGTTTAAGGATTATTATTTTATTGATTTTGGAGAACAAATAACTGGGCAGTTTAAAATGACGGCTAAGGGAAATAAGGGAGATGTTATAGAGATAAGATGTGGTGAAGAACTACAGGAGGATGGCAGAGTAAGATATAAAATGCGCTGCAATTGCAATTACCAGGAATTTTGGACCCTATCCGGTGATGGAGTTGATGAGCTGGAGTTTTACGATTATAAGGGATTTCGCTATGTGGAAGTTATAGCCCCACAGGATATAATGGATAGGGGAGTGATAGATGAACAGAGCTTCTTAGCGGTGGTGCGGCACTATCCGTTGGATGATGACAAGCTGAAATTTAGCTCATCAGAAGAGCTTGTAAATAAAATATGGAATATATGTAAAAATGGAGTTAAATATGGGGCCCAGGAGAATTATGTAGATTGTCCAACCCGTGAAAAAGGACAGTATGGGGGAGATGTAACCGTAGCAGGCCATTCCCACATATATGTTTCCGGGGACTTGAGGCTGTACAAAAAAGCTATTAAAGATTTTGCCCTCTCATCTTTTGTATGTCCAGGATTGCTGGCTGTAGCGCCAGGAAGCTTAATGCAGGAGATAGCTGATTATTCTATGCAGTGGCCTATGCAGCTTTTGACATATTATATGCACAGCGGGGATATAGAATTTTTAAAGGAAATGTATCCTATATGCGAAAATATACTGGACTATTTTAAACAATATGAGAGGGATGATGGGCTTTTGGAAGAAGTAACGGGGAAATGGAACCTGGTGGACTGGCCTCAGAATTTAAGAGATGGCTATGATTTTAAGGTCGACGCACCAATCGATCCTGGAGTTCATAATGTTATAAATGCTTTCTATTACGGCATGATGAAAACAATAAATGAAATTAGAAACATATTGGGGATAGATTATGATAAGGCCGAGCTAGAAGATTTTAGAAAAGCTTTTATAAAAGTCTTTTATAACAATAAGACGGGGTTATACATTGATAGCGAAGGCTCTCAACATTCGGCCCTGCACTCCAACGTGCTACCCTTATTTTTTGATTTAATTCCAGATAAAGGATACAATACGATTGTGGACTTCATAAAAAAGAAGGGATTAAGCTGTGGAGTATATATGGCTTATTTTGTGTTAAAAGCCCTTGCCAAGGCAGGAGAGCATGAATTTGTGTATGATCTTATAAATTCTGACAGCCCTAATTCCTGGGGAAATATGGTTAAGGAAGGGGCTACAACCTGTTTTGAGGCTTGGGGAAAAGATCAAAAATGGAATACCAGCTTGTGTCACCCCTGGGCTAGTGCACCAATTCCTGTGTTGATAGAAGATATTATTGGTTTGTCTCCAGCAAAGCCCGGTTGGACAGAGATTAGATTTGAGCCCCACATTCCATCTAAAGTCAGCCATATGAGCCTTGAAGTTTATGTAAAGACAGGTAAAATTAAGGTAGAGTATAGGGGAGGAGATATAAACATACAGGGGCCTGAAGGGGTTCCGA
>CALGOY010000262.1 GCA_937960725.1 uncultured Bacillota bacterium | reverse complement strand
AATATCCTACCTGCAGCTAAAGATTTATCCCCTGACACTAAAATAGTAGATTTAGCAAGCATAGTTTCACAGGAGTATCCAGACCGGGAATTCGCTCCAGGGGAAAGAGACCCCCATATATGGCTTTCCCCCAAGCGGGTAAAGGTTATGATAGATGTGATACAGAAAGAGCTATCCGCTCTAGACCCTGAAAATAGCGATACTTATAGAAAAAATGCTGAAGATTATAAAGCCCGTTTAGATGAACTGGATGCAAATATAAAAGAAATGCTGAAAGACTTGCAAAATAAATCTTTTATTGTCTATCACCCCGCCTTTGGTTATTTTGCCGATGACTACGGGCTGGAAATGATCTCCCTAGAAGAGGAAGGTAAAGAAGCCACACCCCAAAGGTTTCAAGAATTGGTTGAAATTGCAAAATCTAAAGGCATCAAGGTGATATTCCATCAAGCTGAGGTAGATAGCCGGCAAGCCAAAGCTTTTGCTGAAGAGATAGGGGGGCGAACGGAAAAAATAGAACCCCTCTCCCCCAATTATATAGAAAACCTTGAAAAGATGGCAAAAACAATCGCTGATGCTCTTAAAGCTATCAATTAAAAGGATTGATATAGTATGGGAAAAACTGCTAGAAATGCGATAGAAATTGAAAATCTCACGGTATATTATCAAAACGTCTGTGCTCTATCCAATATCAATTTAAAGGTAAAGGATAGGGAATTTGTAGGAATCATCGGCCCCAATGGAGGTGGGAAGAGTACCCTGTTAAAATCCATTCTGGGGCTAATTCGCCCTTATGAGGGAAAGATTAGGATTTATAACAAAGCTCCTGACAGGGCCCATGGTTTAATCGGATATGTACCTCAATTTTCTAAGTTTAACCGGGATTTCCCTATAACCGTCATGGAAGTGGTATTGATGGGCAGACTATCCAGGCGGATTCCTATCTTCCACCGCTACACTGCTGAAGATATTGATATTGCTGAAGGGATTATGAAAAAGCTAGGGATCTACCAGCTGCGCAACCGGCAAATAGGTGAGCTATCCGGTGGACAACTTCAGCGGACACTTATTGCCAGGGCCCTGGCGGTACAGCCTAAAATTTTACTGTTAGACGAACCTACTGCCAGCCTAGATGCTAGTTCCAAATCCGATATATATGCTATTTTAAAAAAGCTCAACGAAGATATCACTATTCTTCTTGTTACCCATGACATGGGAGCGATCTCTTCCCATATAGATACCATAGCCTGCCTTAATACGAAGCTATATTATCATGGAAAGGCAGAGCTTGGCGAAGAAGTACTTCACCAGGTCTACGGCTGCCCTGTAGACTTGATAGCTCATGGGGTTCCCCATAGAGTATTTAAAGAACATGAGGAGATGGATCATGATTAAAGCACTTTTTGAATATAGTTTTCTTCAAAACGCTGTTATCAGCGCTATACTTGCCAGTATAGCCTGCGGAATTATTGGAACCATAGTCATAGAAAAACGGCTTACAATGATGAGCGGGGGAATTGCCCATACCGCCTTCGGCGGCATTGGATTAGGCTATTTGTTAGGCATCGAACCTATCATCGGCGCTCTCATATTTTCAATAGCTGCGGCCTTGGGAGTAGTAACCATAAAGCGCAAGACTAACATGAATACCGATATTCCCATTGGATTATTTTGGTCTGCAGGCATGGCTTTAGGAATTATTTTTATTTCCATAACCCCTGGCTATCCTCCTGATATCTCTACCTACTTGTTCGGCGATATCCTAACCGTGTCCCGAAGCAACCTATATGTCATATTGGTTCTGGATATAATTCTCATTACAGCAATTATATCCTTATTCCAAGCATTTAAAGCGTATATGTTTGACGAAGAATTTTCCACTGTAATTGGAATTCATACCAAACTCATAGAATCTCTTCTGTTTATATTGATAGCACTGGCCGTTGTAGTATTAATTCATGTGGTAGGCATAGTTCTCATAATGGCGCTACTAACAGCACCTCCAGCCATAGCCCGCCTTTTTACCCATGATTTGAAGAAAGTAATGATATACGCAGCAATGTTGAGTATATTTTTTTGTTTGTTGGGCCTGTGGATCTCCTATGTATTAAATATCTCCTCCGGTGCTGCCATAGTACTGCTTACAAGCGCAGTATACGGCTTGGTATCAGGAATAAAAAACACCATCAACAAGCGGACTAGGAATAATACCCTACAACAGAATAATTAATCCTTCTTGCCAAATCCATATAAAAACAATATAAAAGCAGCTACAATTTAAGAATCTTAGCTGCATTGTCCCACAAAATCTTCCTCCG
Source organism: uncultured Bacillota bacterium (assembly GCA_937960725.1). Classification (GTDB taxonomy): domain Bacteria; phylum Bacillota; class Clostridia; order Caldicoprobacterales; family UBA3941; genus CALGOY01. The sequence continues at coordinate 951 of CALGOY010000262.1, read as the reverse complement.
CTCCTCCTCGGTCAGAGGCAGCGATAAAAATCTATTCAGCTCATCCCAGTGGGATGCTATGGGATAATCCGTCCCAAAGACAACCTTATCCGCCCCGTGAGCCCTTATGATGCTAACAGCCTCCTGCGAGCTCAATCTCCATAGAGCGCTGGAGGTATCTAGATAAATATTTTTTCCCACTAAATATTTCCTCGCCTCATTCCATCTCCCATACCCTCCTAAATGGGCGCCGATAACAGTCATATTGGGAAATAAATCCAATATTTTAGCCATGCGCCGAGGACTGGAGTAGTCTAACTTTTCATCTCCCAAATGCATCAAAACAGGGAAATCAGGCTCTAAGCTTTCATAAATTGGATACATCCTAGGGTCATCAATATTAAATCGCTGAAAATCAGGGTGTAGCTTAAGTCCCCTAAGCCCTATTTCTTTAATCCTTCTGATCTCTCCTATACAGTCTGGATGGTCGGGGTGAATTGTTCCAAATCCAATTATATTATCCCCTGTATTTTGAGCAATCCAGTCGTTAAAATTCTCTACCTGCCTCCATAGAGTAGCTCCCGAATGTACTACTATCTTTTCTATACCGCACTCTTTTGCACTGATAAGCAGGTGCTTCATATCTCCTTTTCTGGGAATATTTAATGAATAATGCTTTTCCAGATTGGCCACCGCCCTGCGCTCGATGGCTTCTGGAAAAGCATGGGTATGAAAATCAATAATTTTATACTTCATATACATTCCTTCTTATGTGTATTTTTGAATTAAATTCTATAGCTATTAGCATCAGATATAATTAACTCTCTTTTATGTGCATTAATCCCTGTATAGATTATATAGAATATAGCTTGCTTGAACAAGGGGCATAACATAGCTTCTTTTAATGGGATATATTATACTAATCCCAGCAATCTAGCCGCCAGAGCCACTATGAAGCCTAGGACAATGCAC
>CALGOY010000261.1 GCA_937960725.1 uncultured Bacillota bacterium | reverse complement strand
TAGAAATATGTCTATAAAAACTATATTTGAAAAAGATACGGGCAGGATATTGGGAGCTCAGATTGTAGGTTTTGATGGGGTTGATAAGCGCTGCGATGTATTGGCTACCGCTATTAGAGCCGGTATGACAGGATTTGATCTGGCAGAACTTGAACTGTGCTACGCTCCACCCTTTTCCTCTGCAAAGGATCCTGTAAACATGGTGGGGTTTGTAATTGAGAACACCATAAAAGGCCTAGTCAAGAACTTTCATTGGCATGATGTGGAGAAGCTGCCCCGCGACGGAAGTGTAACCCTCTTGGACGTAAGAACGCCGGCAGAGGTGGCTAGAGGAAAGATAGACGGCTTCATCAATATACCTCTAGATAACTTGAGGGAAAGTATCGATAAGCTGGATAAGTCAAAGCCCGTCTACGTACACTGTCACAGCGGCTTAAGAAGCTACATTGCCTGCCGTATACTGATGGGCCATGGCTTCGACGCTTATAATTTAAGCGGAGGCTACCGCCTGTACGAATCTATCATGAGCGACAGGCAGTTTCCTGAGTACGGCTGCAATGAATGCAAGTCTGTATAAAGCTTTTTAAGGGGTCTGACAGATATTTATTTTTATGATATGCCACGTGAAATTTTCTGGTAAGCTTCACATTATTTATTGAAATAGTGTGGAGCTTTTTTTCTTTTAATTCTTTTTCAACCAACATCTTGGATATAACGGTCAAGCCTTGGTTATTTATTACCGCGTTTTTAATTGCTTCTGAGTTGTTGCAAACCCACTTTTCATTAACGGTAACCCCTGCCCTGTCAAGGGCATTTTCAAACAATTCCCTTGTACCGCTGCCTTTCTCCCTAAGGATAAAATCTAGATTTTGAAGTTTTTTAATATCTATGCTTTTAAACTTCGATAACTCATGGGAGCTGGAGCAAACTAGTACCAGCTCATCGGAAAGGATGGGGATTTTAACTATGTCCTGGCTTTTTATATCCCCTTCCACCATCCCTACATCCAGCTCGCTTCTTAATATCATTTCCTCTATGATATGGGTGTTTTGTATAAATATTTTAGTCTCAACATCTTCATGTCTTGATTCAAATGATTGCAATATATCGTTTAGCACGCAGGTACCAACGGTTATTGTTGCCCCTATCTTTAGAGTGATATTTTTAGCTTCATTATTCATATTCTTGTCCATTTCATCGAATAGAGCAACTATGTGCCGGGCATAATTTAGCAATCTCTGACCGGCTTCAGTAATGTAGAGTTTTTTAGACAAACGTTCAAACAGCTTTATCCCGTAATATTGTTCAATCTGGGCAATAGCCTGACTTACAGAAGGTTGCGAGATATGAAGCTTCTTAGCTGCGGTACTCATTTTTCCATATTCACATACAGCAATAAAAATTTTTAAATGTCTGATGGTCATATAAAATCTCCTTTTAAAATAAATTACCATAACTAATTACCTATTATTATTATAACATATTATTATTTTACAATATATACTTTAGGAGTTATAATCGAATCAAAATATAAAAAAATTGGGGGTTACTTTGATGAATATTACAGAAGAACAAAGAAAAAAAGTAAAAAGCGAAGGATTTTTGTCAAACAAGGATGGAGTACACTTTTCTGCAAGGATTATTACAGAAAACGGGGTATTAAACTACAAGCAGCTTAGAAATTTGAGCGAAGTTGCTGAGAAATTTGGAAATGGGGATATTTCATTCACTTCGAGGCTCACAGTAGAAATTCCTGGAATTAAGTTTGAAGATATTGAGAAGGTAAAAGAATATATTGCAAGAGAAGGAATGGTTACGGGAGGAACAGGCTCTAAAGTCCGTCCCGTGGTAGCATGTAAGGGTACGGTTTGTGTATTTGGCAACATCGATACCCAGGGGTTAGCGAAGGAAATCCATAAGCGATTCTATGAAGGCTACGCAGATGTAGTGCTTCCTCATAAATTTAAGATTGGGGTAGGGGGATGTCCCAACAACTGTGTAAAGCCAGATCTAAACGATTTAGGAATCGTAGGTCAAAAAGTTCCGAATTATAATCCCGATTTGTGTAAGGGTTGTGCTAAGTGTAGCGTTGTAGAAGCTTGTCCTATGGATGCAGCCCGGGTTGAAGATGGAAAACTGGTAATTGATAAATCAATCTGCAACAATTGTGGACTATGTGTGGCAAAATGTCCTTTCAAGGCTATACCTGATGGAGAGCAGTTATATAAAGTTTATGTAGGTGGCAGATGGGGTAAAAGGATACGAATAGGTTCACCTCTTAAAACCCTATTTGCAAAAGATGAAGTGCTAGATGTGGTAGAAAAAGCAATTTTGTTATACAAGCATAAAGGTATATCTGGAGAGCGATTTGCAACAACTGTAGATAGGCTTGGTGTAGAAAAGGTAGAAAAGATGCTGGTATCCGATAATCTTTTAAGACGCAAAGAAGAGATATTGGAAGAAGAAACAGTCGGAGGTGCTACATGCTAACAAAAAATAGAAATAAATACCGATTGCCTGCTATTGTACTATTGATTTGCTTTGTTATTTTATCCCTAGCGGCCTGTAGCAGTGGGCCAAAGGGCGAAGACAAGCAGGACAATCAAAGCAGTACCGATCAGAGCAGTGCTAATCAAACCAATACTAATCGAAACAATGTCGATGATGCAAAAATCAGCGAAGAAGAGCCCTATTACACATTTACAGACGACCTTACAAATACCGTAATTTTAGAGCAGAAACCTGAGAGGGTAGTGGCTTTGATGGGTTCCTATGCAGAAACCTGGCTTTTAGCAGGAGGTCAGTTGGTAGGAGTTACGGATGATGTAATAACCCAGGGCCGGATGAATGTAACTGAAGAAACTAAAATCGTAGGTACTGTGAAAGACCCCAACTTGGAAGAGGTATTAGCTTTATCGCCGGATTTTGTTTTGCTTTCACCGGACATTGAGAACCATGTAAAAATATCGGAAACTCTTGAGAACCTTAACATCCCCCATGCTTTTTTCAAGGTAGAATATTTCGAAGACTATTTAAATATGCTGGATATTTGTACCGATATAACGGGCAATAAAGAGCTGTACGAAGAAAATGGGCTAAAGGTTCAAAAACAAATCGAAGATGTTTTATCTAAAATAGATAAATCTAAAGAGCCGACTGTTTTATTTATTCGGGCATTTTCCAGTGGGGCAAAGGCTAAAAGCGATGACCACATGGCCTGCAAAATTCTGGAGGATTTAGGGACATTTAATATTGCGTCGAAGCATCGGTCCCTGTTGGAGGACTTGAGCATAGAGGAAGTTATAGAAGAAGATCCCGATTATATATTTGTAATTACCATGGGAGATAGTGAAAAGGCTATAGAAGCTCTTAAAAACGGAATACAAAAGAATCCAGCTTGGAACAATTTGTCCGCTGTTAAGAATGATCGGTATATAATCTTGACAAAGGAATTATTCCACTATAAACCTAATGCAAGGTGGGGAGAAAGCTACGAATATCTTGCTAAGATAATATACCCGGAGTGCTTTCAAGAGTAATTTATTAACTAAACTCATAATCCCACCCATTTGGGGCAAACTTTTTAGGGGAAGAAACTCTTAGAAAGGGGATTATGGATGAGAGAAACTGTGCTGGAAAAAACAGAAGGCAGGGTAAGCTATCATGATTCGGTAGAAGAGATGCTGAAGCGAATCCGTGAAGATGGTATGTCCAACGTATTTGACAGGTGGGTCCTTCAAGAGAAAATTCGGTGTAAATTTTGCTTGCAGGGACTCAGCTGTCAATTGTGTTCTAATGGCCCCTGTAGGATTAGCGAAAAAAGCGGGCAGGATAAGGGAGTTTGCGGAATAGGGCCTGACGCCATGGCTATGCGGAACCTGCTGCTAAGAAATATAATGGGAGCAGCCACCTACAGCCATCACGCCTATGAAGCCTTTAGAACCCTTAGAGCTACGGCAGAGGGAAAGACGCCTTTTAAAATCACTGATGTAGGCAAACTAAAATGGATGTGCGAAAAATTAGGAATTAATACAAATCAAGACATCAATCAGATGGCAAAAGAGCTAGCGGATGTATTAGAAGCTCAGATGAGGATTGGGGTTGAGGAACCAAACCTCATGGTAGAAGCTTTTGCACCTAGGAAGCGGAAAAAGGTGTGGAGAGATATCGGAATTTATCCCGCTGGAGTAGTTCATGAAGAGCAAAACTGCATTGCCAGCTGTTTAACTAACGTAGATGGAAATCACGTTTCACTAGCGATGAAGGCTCTTCGCTTGGGTCTGGCTACTATCTATAATGCTCAGATTGGACTAGAGATGGTACAGGATATATTGTTCGGGACTCCTAAACCCCATGAGGTAAATGTTGACCTTGGGATTATGGATCCGGATTATGTAAATATTGTGTTTAATGGACACCAGCCCTGGGCCGGAGTTGCTACGCTGCAGAAAGCTAAGACTCCGGAAGTTCAGGAGAGGGCTAGAGCTGTAGGAGCTAAGGGATTAAGAATCGTCGGCTCTATTGAAACGGGACAGGAGCTTCTGCAAAGGTTTCCAGTAGATGATGTGTTTGTAGGCTTGATTGGTAATTGGCTGTCTATCGAACCCCTTCTTGCTACCGGAACTGTAGACGTTATGGCTATGGAGGAGAACTGTTCGCCACCGGCTATTGATATGTATGCTGAAAAATATCAGGTAACCCTGGTTAGCGTAAGCACTATTGTAGATATGCCAGGGCTGAAGCATAAGATTGAATATTATCCTGCGGAAGTAGATGCCATGGCGGACAAGCTGATAGAGCTTGCTTTGGAAAACTTCAAAAAACGCAAGGGCAAGGTTGCGCCTAAAGTACCTAAAATTGTGCAAAAAGCCATCGCTGGTTTTTCCACAGAGGCGGTACTAGAGGCCCTTGGGAATAAATTGGATCCTCTAGTGGATGTAATTACCGCTGGTAAAATCAAGGGCGTAGTGGCACTAGCCAACTGTTCTACCTTACGGAACGGCCCGCAGGATTGGAATACGGTAAACCTGACAAAAGAGCTCATTAAGAGGGACATACTGGTGGTAAGCGGAGGCTGCGGCAATCACGCCCTGGAAGTTGCGGGACTGTGCAACTTAGATGCTATTAACATGGCGGGAGATGGATTGAAGGAAGTATGCAACATGCTTAAAATTCCTCCTGTATTGAGCTTTGGAACCTGTACCGATACTGGTAGGGTATCCATGTTGGTTACCGCTCTTGCGGATCATTTAGATGTAGATATACCCGACCTACCAATAGCTGTTACTGCTCCTGAGTGGATGGAGCAAAAAGCTACCATTGATGGTATATTTGCTGTAGCTTATGGCGCGTATACCCACTTATCCCCCACGCCGTTTATAACCGGTGCACCCCAGCTTGTAAAGCTAATGACAGAAGATGTGGAGGAAATAACAGGGGGAAAAATTGCTCTAGGGGATGACCCGGTAGAAGTGGCAGATGGTATTGAGAAGCACATTATGGAAAAGAGAAAAAAACTAGGGTTGCAATAAAGTGCTTTTATAATTAGAGCCATAGTGTGGATTTTCTATGTATTTGTTATAGGATTTCCCGCTATGGCTCTATATTTTTTGAATACTGTGTTTAATAATATAATCTGAAGATATAAAAATTCAGTGTCAATACTCAGTGAAAATGTCACCTAAAAAAGTATAATTTTATTCTATGAAA
>CALGOY010000260.1 GCA_937960725.1 uncultured Bacillota bacterium | reverse complement strand
TTCCAATATTACCGATACAATATCTATTAATATACCAAATACACCTAAGATGCTGAAATCTATATTGAATTGATTCCCGAACCCTGAACTGGTTTTTCATATATTGAAAATATGGACAATATAAATCTTTACAATATTTAATGTTTAATTCCCCTTATTGCCTACAACGATAGTATAATCTACCGTTACATTATCTATATTTCTATTAAGAGCCTGCTCGATTTTTTCATCTGTAACATTCCATGATAAGGGAGTCATCCTCATTAAGTGCTTGAGATTATCTTCATCCAGTGTTACAGTATAGCGAATATCTTTTTTATCTAAAATGTTAAAATTTTGCTTATAATGCTCTATAATTTTTTCATTAGAATATACTCGCTTACTCTCCCCATCATAAAAAATATTTCTAAGTTCTACTAGGTAATCTCTCCCCGGAACCACTTTTATAAGAATTCCCCTGCCTTTTAAAACTCTGCCAAACTCCCTATAGTTAGAAGGAGAGAGGATATTTAAAATCACATCAAACTGGTCATCTCTAAAGGGAAGATTGGCTAGATCTCCCACACACCAGATGATATCAAAAAAAGCTTTTGAAGCCATGAGTATCCCTTCTTTAGATATGTCAACTCCTACCCCCTGTATATTCCTTGCAATTTTGCTATGCAAGCTATTTATAATATGCCCTAGATGGGAGCCTTCCCCACAGCCAGCATCTAGTATCTTAATATCTTCAGCATTAGAGCTTTCAATATTTTCTAAAATTAAATTATTAATAACTTCCAGCATCGGATCGAAAAAACCGCTGCCGCTTATTATATTTCTAGAACGGAATAAATCCTCATCATATTCGGTTTTTACAGGCTTCCTTAAAAGGTTTATATACCCTGTCCTTGCTATATCAAAACAGTGATTATTCTCACAAATCATATTATTAAAATTGCGAACTTCTACTTCCGCCTTACATATAGGGCATCTAAACATATCAGCATTCTCTTTAAATTTGGCTTTTCGAATAGAAACACCTCTTTGCAAAAATCTCCACCCTCTCCATATAAAAACGCTCCTTTCTTCTTTTAGAAATAGGAGAAAGGAGCTATTATTTTACCTAAAATATATTTGTGTCTAAATATCAATATGCCCTACATACCTTCACCTTTGAAATTCTTTTTTCTTCTATTTCCTCTACTTTGAACACTAGGCCATTGAACTCTACTTCTGGTTTGTCATGTTCTTCCGGTATTCTACCCAACTGCCCTATGACAAATCCGCTCAAAGTATCGTATTCATCAACGGGCAATTTAATATCAAAGAATTCTTCTACCGTATCCAAGTCGATGGTTCCATTGATAATGTAGGTAGCATCATCCAGCTTTTCAATATCATTTTCATCTTCATCCACATCATATTCATCGAAAATATTTCCAACTATCTCTTCCATCAGATCTTCTATAGTTACTATTCCCGCTGTGCCACCATATTCATCAATGACGACCGCCATGTGGACTTTGTTTTTCTGCATTTCTTCAAAAAGCTCGTCTGTTTTCTTTGATGAAGGTACGTAGTAAGGATCTCTAATTAGCTTAGATAGCTCAAAATTCGATTTTTCTTCTTGGCCCATATTTATATATTTTATGAGCTCTTTAGAATGGAGAATACCTATAATATTATCTATGCTTTCCTCATATACAGGAAATCTAGTATATTTTTCCTCATTTACTAGCGAGACTATTTCATTTAAGCTTGCATCAACTGGTATAGCAACAACATCTGTTCTGTGGGTCATTATATCAGTAACGACTTTGTTATCAAATGCGAATATGTTGCTGATCATTTCCCTTTCGCTTTCATCTATAGTTCCCTTTTCTTCCCCTTCATCCAGCATCAAGAGTATCTCTTCTTCTGTAATAGGATCCTCCTCTTCATTAGGATCAATCCCTAACAGCCTTACGACAAAATTAGTAGACAAGCTCAAGAAGCCGACGAAGGGAGAAGTTACAATTGATAAAGCGTTAATAGGACCAACAGCGATCCTAGCAATTAAGTCAGACTTTTTCATGGCTAACCTCTTGGGGACTAGCTCTCCTAGAACAAGGGTAAAGTACGATAGCACAAGGGTTATAACAACAACGGCTATATTGTTGAGCAATGTTCTCGGAGTCCTAAGTCCCATTCTATTTAAAAATTCAACAAGCTTTTCTGCGAACATGTCCGAAGCAAAGGCACTTGCAAGAAAACCTGCAAGAGTAATTCCAATTTGAATGGTTGATAAAAATTTGTTCGGATCGCTCAATAGATTTTTGAGAATAATAGCTTTTTTATCTCCTTTTTCAGCTTGTTGTCTAACCTTACTCTCATTTAACGAAAGCAATGCAATCTCAGCACTAGCAAAGAAAGCATTCAATCCAATAAGCAAAATCAAAAGCAGAATCTGGGCAACCAACAAAACTCATCCTCCATAAAATATATAATTGATAATATAATAATAAAATATACGATAAAAAAATATAATAAAAAAAGGCATAAGGAATCCGTGGCACTGCAGATCCGTCATGCCCTCATATAATAGGATGCTCTGTGGTTGCCCTTGGATTTGTTCAAAAGCTCCCATAAAATAAAAGTGAAGCTCCGCTTACCCCCAGGGGCATCGTCCATCCCAATTCCACCTCCATAAAAACTCTACTAATATAAATTTAGCATATACTCGCATTTAATGTCAAGCAATGATTGGAAGTAGTAAGTGAATTCTGCTAATTATTGCTTATAAGTGGACAAGAAATTCTCTATTTTATCCATAGCCAGCTTTAAATCCGGCAATGCAGGAAGAAATACTACTCTAAAATGATCTGGATTTGGCCAGTTAAACCCTGTACCCTGTACCAGTAAAACTTTTTCTGTCTTTAGCAAATCTAGTATAAATTTCTCATCATCGCTTATATTAAACCGCTTCACATCTATCTTAGGAAAAGCATAAAAAGCAGCTTTGGGCTTTACACAGCTAAGTCCAGGAATGCTGTTTAATCGCTCATAGATATAATCTCTTTGCTCTCTCAATCTTCCCCCTTCCGCCACCAGATCCTTGATGCTCTGATATCCTCCCAGTGCAGTCTGTATGGTATACTGGGCTGGAACGTTGCTGCAAAGGCGCATAGACGCAAGCATGTTAAGCCCTTCTATATAACCCTTTGCTATTGATTTTTTACCGCTGAGCACCATCCAGCCCGCCCGAAAGCCGGCAATTCTATGGGATTTTGACAATCCATTGAGGGTAACGAAGAAAACATCATCTGCCAAGGAAGCTATGGATGTATGGGTTAAATCATCATATAATATCTTGTCATATATCTCATCTGCAAATATGATAAGCTCATGCTCCCGAGCAATATCTATTATCTGCAATAGGATTTCCTCTGGATATAAAGCCCCGGTAGGATTGTTGGGATTTATAACTACTATTCCCTTTGTATTTGGAGTGATTTTTTTCTTTATGTCATCTATGTCAGGATACCAATCCGATTCCTCATCACAGATATAGTGAACAGCGGTACCCCCAGCTAAATTGACCGCCGCCGTCCATAAGGGATAATCCGGTGCAGGAATTAGTATCTCATCGCCATTATCTAAAAGCCCCTGCATTGCCATCACTATGAGCTCACTAACTCCGTTGCCGATATAAATATCATCAATATCTACGCCCCTGATATTTTTCTCTTGGCAATATTGCATGATGGCTTTCCTAGCCGGAAATATGCCTTTCGAATCGCTATATCCTTGGGCATTGTATAAATTTGCTATAACATCCCGAATAATTTCATCCGGAGCATCAAATCCAAAAGGAGCCGGGTTGCCAATATTCAGTTTAAGTATATTATATCCTTCTTCTTCCAACCTCTTAGCTTCATCCATTATCGGTCCTCTGATGTCATAACATACATTTTCTAGTTTCTTCGATTTATCAAATAGTCTCAAATTAAGCCACCTTCCTAACTTCATTCTATTTTCCACCTTATTAGGTATTAATAAGGATAGCAGATATCTACATAGGTGTGCAAGAGCCACAAAGGTGGAAAATAGATATGGCACTGGTCCCCTCTATCCAGCAAAAATTTATTCGTTGTAATTATAGCTTAAAAGTATTCGTTCTAATTCTTCTTGCCCTTTTACTGGAATAATGTTGACTTCCTCAATATGAAAACTAGACCTTGCTTTAACAAATATCTTTCTATCCAGGGTCTTCTCTAACATATCTAAAGCTTTTCCTTCATCTTCCATCCACAGCCTAGCCACATCAGGATGCACTTCAACTAGAGCTCCCCAAATGTTAGAATTGTCAAACATCCTCTCTAGATCCTTTTCTACTTTTGCCATAATCATAGTTTCCGAATATACCCTACCTGTCCCTTGGCAGTAAGGACAAGGTTTTAGTAGCTTGGACGTCAAGCGCTGTCTAACCTTCTTCCGAGTCATTTCCACCAATCCCAGGCTGGTAAATCCTATTACATTCGTTTTGGTACGGTCTTTTTTAAAAGCCTGCTTGAGCACATCTAACACCATTTGCCTATGCTCTTCTTTTTCCATATCTATAAAATCAATTATTATAATACCGCCAATATCCCTTAGCCGTACCTGATGAGCTATTTCTCTAGCTGCTTCTAAATTGGTCTTAAGCACCGTATCCTCCAGATTCTTACTCCCTACAAATTTACCTGTATTAACATCTATAACCGTCAAAGCCTCAGTAGTATCTATTATTATGTATCCCCCATTTTTTAACCATACTTTTTTCTGAATAACTTTCTCTATCTCAGCTTCAATTCCGAAATATTCAAATATACTGTCCTTAGACTCAAAAAGCTCCACCCTATCTCTCAAGTTCGGCGTTAATACTTCTATGAGCTCGAGGGCTTTTTCATATTCTTCCTTGCTGTTTATGATTAATTTGTCAACATCAGGAGTGTACAGATCTCGTATTGTTCGGTATATGAGATCTTCATCTTGATAAAGTAACCTTGGAACTTTGCCCCTCCACTCCTTTTGTTGAATCTTTGCCCATAATCTACATAAAAACTCCATATCAGGAATAAAATCTTCATACGTTCTGCCGCGGGCTGCTGTGCGGGCAATCAATCCCATCTCTGCTGGTTTTATTCTCTCCGCTATCTGTTTAAGCCTCTGCCTTTCGCTTTCATCTTCTATCCTTCTGGAAACCCCTACATAATTTACAGTGGGCATCAGTACTAGATAACGCCCTGGAAGAGTGATATGGGTTGTTACCCTAGCTCCTTTTGTCCCTATGGGTTCTTTTAAAACCTGTACGGTAATCTCCTGACCTTCTTTAATTATGTCCCTTATGGAAATATTCTTATTTTTATCAGCCGATTCGGCAGGTGTATTTTGAAATTCAAATATCGACTTATCCGTATTTATATCGCCCACATATAAAAAAGCATTTTTATCTAAACCAATATCGACAAAAGCAGCTTGCATTCCGGGAAGAACATTAGTTACTTTTCCCCGATAGATATTCCCTACTAGCCGCTGGGTTTCCTCTCCCTCCACATAGAGCTCTACTAATTTATTATCTTCTAATAAAGCAACCCTCGTTTGTCCATGCTGAACGTCTACAACAATCTTCTTACTCAATGATCTAGGCCCCCTACTCTATCTCCATAGGAGTAACCCATCGGTTACCCTTAGGGATATACATATT
>CALGOY010000259.1 GCA_937960725.1 uncultured Bacillota bacterium | reverse complement strand
CCGATTGCAAGGCGCTTATAATCTGACCTGTTACAATTATTGAGGGATAGCAAGCATCATTGTTGACATATTTGAGACCTGTATCAATCGTTTTATGATCTACCGAAGGCAGAACTTTCACATTATAGCCGGATAGCCTAAAAGCTTCCTCTAAAAACTGGAAGTGAATAGGGGACATTTGAGGAGCCAGTATAGTGTGTTTTTGCTTCATTTCCTTTGTAAAAGGTATCCTTCTATACTCACTGTCTACCTTCTTAGGCTCTATTCCTTGTTTCTCCCTCTCCAGCATTGCTGCTTTAAGAGAGCGGATTCTTATCCGGGCTGCTCCTAGATTATTTCCCTCGTCTATCTTAATAGCTGTATAGATTTTTGAATATCCATTTAATATCTCCTGCACCTGATCCGTTGTTATAGCATCTAGTCCACAGCCGAAGGAATTTAGCTGTACTAGCTCTAAATCCTTTTCCTTAGCTACGAAGCTGGCGGCTGCATAAAGCCTTGAGTGGTATGCCCATTGATCTACGACCCTCAGCGGTCTTTCAACCTGGCCTAGATGGGCTACCGAGTCTTCAGTCAGCACCGCCATCCCTAAGGAATTTATCATCTCAGGGATACCGTGGTTTATCTCAGGGTCTATATGGTAAGGCCTACCAGCAAGTACTATGCCCTTAATTCCTTTTTCCCTGATAAATTTCAGCGCATCCTCCCCAGCTTTTCTAATATCATTTTTGAAAGCCCTTTGTTCTTTATATGCCTTCTCTACTGCTAGCCTTATTTCTTCACCGCTAATACCCAATACCCCTAGCTCTTCCTGCAGCCTCTCTATCATCCGCTTTTTATTATGATAGGGTAAAAAGGGCTTCATATAGAGGATCCCTTTTTCTCTTAATAGTTCGACATTGTTTTTAATTACTTCTGGATAGGAGGTAACTATGGGACAATTAAAGTGGTTGTCTGCTTCTTTCTGCTCCTTCTCCTCGTGGGTAATGCAGGGATAGAATATAAAATCAATTCCCTTCTCCACTAGATCCACTATATGACCATGCACTAGCTTGGCTGGATAGCAGACCGACTCAGAGGGGATAGTTTCGATTCCCTTTTCATACATCTTTGCAGAAGATCTATCGGATAGCACCACCCTAAAGCCTAGCTCGGTAAATAGAGTAAACCAGAAAGGATAGTCCTCATACATATTTAATACCCTTGGTATTCCTACAGTGCCCCTCCAGGCTTCATCCTCTGATAGGGGAGTGTATTTGAAAAGTCTTTCGTACTTATATGCAAACAAATTAGGGAGTTCGCTCTTGCTGCTCTGCTTGCCCGCGCCTTTTTCACATCTATTTCCGGATATAAATTTTTCCCCATCTCCGAACTTATTTATAGTCAGCAGGCAGCTATTGGAACAGCCTCTGCACCTTGTTACGCTAGTTTTTATATTAAAGCTATCTAACTGACTGCTATCTAGTAAAGTACTCTCATAGCCAGCCTCATATCTTTCCCTAGCTATTAAAGCTGCCCCGAAAGCTCCCATTATCCCTGCGATATCTGGCCGTATAACTTCTCTGCCCGATATCAGCTCAAAAGCCCTTAACACAGCATCGTTATAGAAAGTACCTCCCTGCACTACTATTTTCCGGCCCATTTCTTTAGGATTCCTGATCTTTATTACCTTAAAGAGTGCATTTTTCACCACGGAATAGGATAAACCGGCTGATATATCGGCTACTTCTGCCCCTTCCTTTTGCGCCTGTTTAACCTTAGAATTCATAAACACAGTACATCTAGTTCCTAAATCGATTGGGCTTTTCGCAGTCAGGGCTATATCGGCAAACTCCTGTATATTCATGTCCAAGGAGTGAGCAAAGGTATCTAAAAATGAGCCGCAACCAGCAGAGCAGGCTTCGTTTAATAATATGTTTTCAATGACCCCGTCCTTAATCTGCATGCACTTCATATCCTGCCCGCCAATATCCAATACAAAATCAACCCCGGAACAGAAAAAGTCTGCCGCTTTATAGTGGGCAATGGTCTCTATCTCTCCAATATCTACCTTTAACGCGGCTTTAATCAGCCCTTCCCCGTAGCCGGTAACGGTAGAATTGACAATTCTAGCTTTCGGAGGCATCCTCTTATATAAATCTTTCAGGGCTTTAATAGTAGATTTGAGAGGATCTCCGCCGTTGCTGGAATAGTAAGTATAAAGTAAATGGCCTTCTCCATCTATTAAAGCCAGCTTGGTAGTAGTCGAACCAGCATCAATCCCTAGGAAGCATTCTCCCTCGAAGTCCTCTAGCGGTTTTCTTTTTACTACCGCTTTGGCGTGCCTTTCTTTAAACTCCTCATATTCCTCATAGCTAGAGAAAAGAGGCTCTAACCTATCCGTACTGATATTAGAAACCCCTTCAGACTGCAAAAGCCTGTTCATCAATGATCTGAAAGATATGGGCTGCTCCTCCTTAGATGATAGGGCTGCCCCTATGGCCACATATAGCTGGGCGTTTGCTGGAAAAATTACCTGGTCATCCCTTAAACCTAGTACTTCTATAAACCTATTCCTAAGCTCTGAGAGAAAATATAAGGGTCCTCCTAAAAAGGCCACATTTCCCCTTATAGGCCTTCCACAAGCTAAACCGCTAATCGTCTGGATAACAACAGCTTGAAAAATTGATGCTGCGATATCCTCTCTGGCAGCTCCTTCGTTCAAAAGAGGCTGCACATCGGTTTTAGCGAAAACCCCACATCTGGCTGCTATAGGATAGATATTTTTGTAATTTTTAGCCAGTTCATTCAATCCCTCAGGGTCAACTTGTAAAAGGGAGGCCATTTGATCTATAAAAGCCCCTGTTCCCCCTGCACAAGTTCCGTTCATCCTTTGTTCGACCCCATCGCTGAGGTAGGTTATCTTAGCATCTTCTCCACCCAGCTCAATTACTACATCGGTTTGGGGGTAATAAGTTTTGATAGCCTTTGTAGCTGCTATAACCTCCTGTGTAAACAAGACCCCGATATTCTCTGCAAGCCCCATGCCAGCAGAGCCGGTAACAGACACTGTCACCTGTCCGTCTCCTATAGCTCCATGCATATCTTTAAGTATATCCAGAAGTTTTGGCTTGATATCTGCATAATGCCTTTCATATCTCTTAAATATTAAATTATCATTAGAATCTAAAACAACAGCTTTTACCGTAGTAGAACCAACATCGATACCTATGTGAAACAAGTTACCCATATTTCGCACAGCGATATTCTGTGCTCACCCCCTCTACACTAAAATTTATA
The DNA here is from genome assembly GCA_937960725.1 of uncultured Bacillota bacterium. Lineage (GTDB taxonomy): Bacteria > Bacillota > Clostridia > Caldicoprobacterales > UBA3941 > CALGOY01. The sequence goes on along the minus strand of CALGOY010000259.1, from coordinate 1,006 downwards.
AAGCTAAGTTAAATTTTCAGATATACAATTTTATGCATTTAGGATCTGCATAAATTCCTCTCCTGTCATAGTCTCTTTTTCTAATAGATATTTTGCCAACTCATGGAGCTTGTCTTTGTTATCCTCCAAAATCTGGAGAGCTTTTTTATAGCAAGATTTTAATATTGCAAGTACTTCTTCATCAATTTTTGCAGCTGTTTCAGCAGAAACAATCAGTGAGGCATCATCACCTAGATACGGATTGTTAAGAGTCTCTAACGCCATCATGCCAAATTCTTCGCTCATTCCGAACCTTGTTACCATAGCCCGTGCAATCTTGGTAGCTTGCTCTATATCGTTAGCTGCCCCTGTAGTTATCGTATTAAGTGCAAGCTCTTCCGCAGCTCTTCCTCCCATGAGCGTAGTTATTTTAGCCAAAGCCTGTTCCTTGCTCATAAGAACTCGATCATCTTCTTCTATCTGCATCGTGTAGCCTAAAGCCCCGGATGTTCTAGGTATTATGGTTATTTTGTGTACCGGAGCTGTACCCTCCTGTTTAGCAGCAACCAGAGCATGTCCAATCTCGTGATAAGCTATGGTTAGCTTGTCCTTCATGGATAGCACAGCATTCTTCCTCTGGTATCCCGCTATTACAACTTCTACTGATTCTTCTAAATCATTTTGTATAACATAGTTGCGGCCTAGCTTCACCGCTCTTATAGCCGCCTCGTTAACAATATTGGCCAAATCAGCTCCAGAGGCCCCCGATGTTGCCCTGGCGATAGCTTTAAAATCGATGTCCTCTCCCAGCTTAACCTTTTTAGCATGTACTTTTAAAATTGCTTCCCTCCCTGCCAAATCTGGCAGCTCTACGGGAATTCGCCTGTCAAATCTTCCAGGCCTCAAAAGCGCCTTATCTAGAGTTTCTGGCCTGTTGGTTGCCGCTAGTATTACAACTCCCTTATCGGAATTAAAGCCATCCATCTCGGTCAAAAGCTGATTCAAAGTCTGCTCCCTTTCATCGTTG
>CALGOY010000258.1 GCA_937960725.1 uncultured Bacillota bacterium | reverse complement strand
TGTTGTTTATGGGATAGATGATCAAGCCATTGCCAGAATGATAAATAATAGACAATATGGAGAAGAGATATGTGTAGCTGTAGGCGATAAACCGCAAGATGGGCAAGATGCTCGCTTGATATATCACTTTGATTATAATAGAGATCATAGGCCAGTTATAAAAGAAGATGGTACTGTAGACTACAAACATTTAGATTTGATTACTAATGTTAAGAAAGGGCAGACTTTAGTTAGCATGGTTCCCGCCACAGAAGGAAAGCCTGGAAAAACAGTAACAGGCCATACTGTCGCTGCAAGATCTGGAAAATCAGTGAAGCTCCCAAAAGGCAAGAATGTGCTAGTATCTGAGAATAAACTAGAACTTGTTGCCGCTATAGATGGGAAAGTAGATATAATAGACGGAAAGGTGCATGTTTTTGCAGTATATGAAATTCCCCACAATGTGGACCATTCTACAGGGAACATTGATTTTATAGGAAATGTTATTGTAAGAGGAAATGTATTGACCGGTTTTGAAGTAAAAGCCGGAGGATATATAGAGGTGTGGGGAGTAGTAGAGGGGGCCAAGCTGGTATCTAAAGGAGATGTAGTACTGAAACAAGGTATGCAGGGAATGGATAGAGGAATAATTGAGTCCGGTGGAAATGTAGTTGCAAAATTTATTGAGAATGGAACTGTATATGCCAAAGGAGATATATTAGTCGAGGCGATTATGCATAGCACTGTGAAGTGTGGAGGAAAGATAAGTGTAGCTGGGAGAAAGGGGTTAATTGTGCAGGCTGGTACTGAAATTTCGGCTAGAACTATTGGCTCTCCCATGTCTACAGTTACTAATGTAGAAGTAGGAATTGATCCGCGGTTGAGGCAGGAATATACAGAACTTTTAAAACAAATTAATATATTAGAGGACCAGCGCAAAAAAGCCGAACAAATTCTCAGATTATTTGAAAAGATGAAAGATTATTCGACTACAGATCCTAGTAAAATAGAGATTAAGCGAAAGGCTATAAGGGCGAAATTAAATTATAGTGCTCAGATGCCGAAAATAAAACAAAGGATATATGAGCTGGAACAGATATTTAATAATGTAGAGAAAGGCGCTATTCATGTTATGGATACCATATATCCTGGGACTAAAGTGACCATCGGTCCTTCGAGCTTATATATCAAGGAAGAAATGAAATACTTAACTTTTAAGAGAGAGCATGGGGATGTCGTCCATTCCGCCTATTCAGGATAAAGGAGGAGTAGCATGTCTATTCGTCCTATAGATATTCAAATTTCAATCCAAAAAACCGATCAGCACACCAAGGATTTTGATGCAAATGCAAGGGTTGTAGTGAACCAACATGGCATCACTAATGAATTGCAGAGACAGATAACGAGAAATCAAAGGCAGGTAGTTTCAACTTCAGCTACTAGCCACAAGAGGATTGATAGGGATTCTCAAAGCAACTCCGGCTTTAACAGCAAACAGCGCAAGAATAAGAAAAGACAAGAACAAAACAAAGGCAATAGGGTCGATATCACTGTATGAGGCTGCTAAAAAAATAGTTGATAAAAACCAACAGCTGTGTTATACTACTAGAGGTAAATACACACCCTTCATGACCGCGAGGACAGTGCCGGTCTATGGTTCCCTTGTGGGATGATTGAAGGGGAGGCATAACTAAGGAGGTGAAAAGGAATGTCAGTTGTTACCATGAAAGAACTGCTAGAAGCAGGTGTTCATTTTGGACATCAGACCCGCCGCTGGAATCCCAAAATGAAACAATACATTTTTACCGAGAGAAATGGGATTTACATCATTGATTTACAGAAAACAGTAAAGAAAATGGAGGAAGCATACAACTTCGTTAGAGATTTAGCTTTCGAAGGGAAAGAAATATTATTTGTAGGAACTAAGAAGCAAGCGCAAGAAACCATAGAACAGGAAGCCAAAAGATGTGGAATGTTTTATGTAAATCATAGATGGCTGGGTGGAATGCTAACTAATTTTAAAACAATTCGCCAAAGAATTGAACGCCTGCATCAGTTAGATGAAATGGAAAATGATGGTTCATTCGAACTGTTGCCTAAGAAGGAAGTTATTAAACTGCGTCACGAAAAGGAAAAACTTGAGAGAAACTTAGGCGGTATTAAAGGCATGAAAAAGCTTCCAGATGCAATTTTCGTAGTTGATCCTAGGAAGGAAAAAATTGCAGTATCAGAAGCTAGAATTTTAGGGATCCCAATTATTGCTATCGTCGATACCAACTGTGATCCCGATGAAATAGATTATGTGATTCCTGGAAATGATGACGCGATTCGTGCAATTAAATTGATTACATCTAAGATTGCTGATGCAGTTTTAGAAGGGCGACAGGGAGAACAGTTTGAAGCAGCCGAAGAAGTTCAAGAAGTAGAAACAGTAAATGACGCAGAAGAAGCACAAGAAGCATAATAAATGATAAGGGGGGAAGATAATTCTTCCCCTTATTTGTAGACGTATTCTTAAGATAAGGAGGAATGAGGCATGATATCGGCTTCTATGGTAAAAGAGCTTAGAGAACGTACTGGCGCAGGAATGATGGATTGCAAAAAGGCATTACAAGAAGCCAACGGAGATATGGATAAAGCTGTTGAAATATTAAGAGAAAGAGGACTTGCAGCAGCTGCAAAAAAAGCTGGCAGAATAGCAGCTGAAGGACTTGTAGATTCCTATATACACGGTGAAGGAAGAATAGGAGTATTAGTTGAAGTCAACTGCGAAACCGACTTTGTTGCAAAGACCGAAGAATTCAAAACATTTGTTAGGGACATCGCAATGCATATAGCTGCAAGCGATCCTCAGTACTTATCCCGGGAAGACGTTCCTGAAGAGGTAATTGAGAAGGAAAAAGAGATTCTACGAGCCCAGGCCTTAAATGAAGGTAAGCCAGAAAAAGTAGTAGATAAAATGGTAGAGGGCAGACTTGAAAAGTTTTTCAAAGAAGTTTGCCTGCTAGAACAGCCTTTTGTAAAAGACCCAGATAAGACAGTCAAGGATATTTTAACAGAAAAAATTGCTACTATAGGTGAAAATATAACTATCCGCAGGTTTGTTCGCTATGAGAGGGGCGAAGGCCTAGAAAAAAGGCAGGATAACTTTGCAGAAGAGGTTATGAGTCAAATGAAAGGCTGAGAAGTTAAGGGAGGACACATCTGTGTTCTCCCTTTTCTTGGAAAAGCCTAGAATTTTATGGTGAATTATGATAATTTTTTATCTTAAGAAGGGAATTTAGCAAGAAGGATATTTATTCATTGTGTAGAAATATATGATTATATAGATGGAGGTACCTGAATATGGAGAAGCCGGTATACCGACGAATTGTTTTAAAAATTAGTGGTGAGGCCCTAGCAGGGGAAAAAGGGTATGGAATCGATCGAGAGATTGTAGATTTAATAGCTGATCAGGTTATTGAGATAAATAAAATGGGAGTACAGGTAGCAATAGTCGTCGGCGGAGGAAACATATGGAGAGGAAGAAGCGGCGTAGGAATGGATCGTACTACAGCTGACCATATGGGTATGCTGGCGACAGTAATAAATGCCTTAGCGCTACAGGACGCTCTGGAAAACAAAAATATGGAAACAAGAGTGCAAACAGCTATAGAAATGCGGCAAATTGCAGAACCTTATATACGCCGTAGAGCGATTCGACATTTGGAAAAAGGGCGAATTGTTATTTTTGCCTGTGGTACTGGAAACCCTTATTTTTCTACAGATACGACAGCAGCATTGCGTGCTGCTGAGATAGAAGCAGAGGTAATACTATTGGCTAAAAATATTGATGGTGTTTATGATGATGATCCTAAGATAAATCCAAATGCTCGCAAGTTTGATAATATAAGCTATATTGATGTTATCAATAGAGGGCTTGGGGTAATGGATACCACCGCTATAACGTTGTGTATGGATAATGAAATACCCATTGTGGTATTTGGACTAAAAGATAAAGATAATATAAAGGCTGCTGTTTTAGGGAAAAAAATAGGTACAACGATAGAGGAGGTATAATAATGTTAGATGATATATCAAAACAAGCGAGAGAACAAATGGATAAAACGCTGCAAATCCTCAAAAATGATTTGGCTTCTTTGCGGGCAGGAAGGGCTAATCCTAAACTACTAGATAGGATTACGGTGGACTATTATGGGGTTCCTACTCCGATAAATCAAGTAGCTAACTTATCCGTGCCCGAGCCAAGGCTTTTAGTAATTTCCCCATGGGAAACTAACATGATACCAGAGATAGAGAAGGCGATAATGAAGTCTGACTTAGGTATCAACCCAACGAATGACGGAAAAGTTATACGCCTCGTATTTCCAGAATTAACAGAGGAACGCCGAAAAGAGCTGGTTAAGCTGGCAAATAAAATGGGAGAAGACGCAAAAATAGCAATTAGAATGGCTCGGCGCAATGCCAATGATCAGATCAAAAAACTGAAAAAGAATTCAGAGATTACCGAAGACGAACAAAAGATGGGCGAAAATGAAATTCAAAAAATTACAGATGAATACGTGAAAAAGGTCGATAATATGATCAAAGAAAAAGAAAAGGAAATTATGGAGATATAGATGGTTATACCGGATTTTGTTGGAGAAAAACTGGAGATTGCTTTGGATATTATAAAAAAGCAATATCCAGCCCTT
>CALGOY010000257.1 GCA_937960725.1 uncultured Bacillota bacterium | reverse complement strand
ATCTAAAATGACTCTTGAAGGGAAAATTCCTATAGATTTGAAAATTTCATCGTTGGGTTTAAAGGATGATCCTATCACCCATAATAGAGGATACACCATAAACATTGCTAATGCAATCAAAAAGACATAGAGTAACAACTTTGCTAAGCGTTTTTTTATTTTTTTGTTATATTTTATTTGCAATGTTGCTGCTTTCATAATTATTTACCACCGTCCTCATAGTATGTCCAGTAAGAAGAAGATTTAAAGAGCAAAGCAGTAAATATCATTATCAAGAGAAACAAAATCCAAGACAGGGCTGAAGAATAACCCATTCGGAAGTATCTAAATGCATTATCATATACGTGTATACTATATACATAAGTTGCATTCATGGGTCCCCCGTTTGTTATAACGTAAGGGCCGGTAAATTCCTGAAAGGCATTAATAGTCTGCATTACTAGATTAAAGAACATAACAGGTGAAATCATAGGTAGCGTTATAGAAAAAAACCTTCTTATGCCAGAAGCGCCATCAACCATTGCAGCCTCATATAATTCATTTGGTATTTGTTTCAATGCCGCAAGAAATATAACCATCGATGATCCAAACTGCCATACAGCTAAAAGACTTACTGTAAACAGTGCTATATCTGGGTTACCAAGCCAATCGACAGGTTTTATGCCAAAAAAACCAATGAATTTATTAATAATACCTTCTTTCATGAAAAGAAATCTCCATAGAATAGATACGGCTACGCTTCCTCCGAATATAGATGGGAGATAATAAGCAGTTCTAAAGATGTTTATATTTTTGAGTTTCAAATTTAGAAGCACAGCTATAAACAGAGCAAAGGCCAATTTCATAGGCACTGTCATAAAGACATACGCCAGTGTGTTCTTTAAAGCTGGAAAAAATAGTTTATCCCTGGTGAACATATATATATAATTGTCGAAGCCTATGAATTTAGGTTTATCTAATATATTAAATTCTGTAAATGAATATACTAACGACATCACAAATGGATATAATTTAAACAACAAGAAACCGAAAATCCATGGACTTATATATAGAAGACCTGTATAGTTTTTTCTTTCATAGTATTTCATTTCTTGGCATCCCACCTTAATAATTTTTAGCTCTATCTTTAAAGCTATTTGATTATTCAAGGTGCTGAATATTCAGCACCTTGAATAGTCAAAGCTTTATACTTTTATACTTTAATTAAGCTGTTCTTTTAGCTCTGAGAGTTTTTGTGTAAATCGATCAATTAATTCATCTGCTGCTTCCTCTGGAGTTAGCTTTTTATAGGCCATCATCTGTATTACGTCGGTAGTGATTTTTTCTAATTCTTGGTTTTGACTTATAGGATTTTCAGGTGTTCCCATTTTTTCCATAGAAATTGCAGTTATTTCATCTAGAACTGGATCTAGTAGATTGTTTTCTACAAGGACACTGCGCGCAACTTCACTAGCAGGAACCCCTCTCGTATCTTTAAGTATTTTTGCGGCTTCAGTATCACTAAAGAACCAGTTAATAAATTTAGCTGCTTCATCTATGTTTTCTGAATCTTTATTAATAGATAACAACTGAGAAGGTCTAACTACCAGTGCTGTGTCCTTTGCGTCTTCCATTATAGGTATAGTAGTTACTGACAAGTTCGGTATATTGGCTTTTTCAGCAGTGTATGTTGATGTCCAGCTCCATGATATTCCGAGTTCACCATTTAACCATTTTGGATTTTGATCAGGTTTTCCATGGAAAGGTGCGCTTTGCTCGAATGGTTCTATAGCTCCTACTTCAAATAATTCATTTAAATACTCGAATGCCTCAACAAGAGTTTCCCTATCGAATCCAATTGTAAAGTCATCATTAATCCAGTAGTTACCAGTTTTTTGAATTACATAGGTTTTTAAGAGATAATAGCAGCGTATTGCATCTAAATTAAGCAAATATGCGTTGGGAGCTTGTTCTTGAACGCTTGTTTCGAGTTCAATTAGGTTATCCCAATTAAATTCAGTATTTTCATCTATGCTATATTTATCAAAGAAATCTTTGTTAAACAGTAGAGCTCCTGCGTTTACTCCTGTGGGTAGACCTATTAATTTACCATCGTTATAACAGTATTGTTCAAGGAAGTTTTCACTAAATATGCTGGTGTCAATTTCATCTCTTTCGTTTAAATCAACGAATAGATCTCCTTGTGCAGTGAGTTCTTGTATCCAGGTGACGTCGATTTGTATTATATCTGGGGCGGTTCTACTACTTAGTTGAGTGGCTAATTTCTGGAGATAGCCGTCAACCCCGCCATATTCAGCATTGATTTTTACATGAGGATTGTTTTGCTGGTACAGTTCTATGGCTTCAAGTGTTGCCTCGTGACGGGATTCTCCACCCCACCACATAAAACGTAAAGATACTTCTTCAGACGGTTTTTGCTTGTCATCATCTTTTGCCGCATCTTCTTGAGCTGTTTCCTTTTTTGATATGTCTTCTTGAACAACGTCTTCGGATTGTTCATCTGTTTTGTCAGTTTGTGTTGAGCATCCAGCAACTATTGATATGCACAGAATAATAGCGATAAACATGTACATAAGCTTTTTCATCCTCATAGCAGCTCCCCCTAAAAATTTATTATTAATTTATGTTTATTTTAATATCTACTTAGAGGCTATCATAGTTTTTCTTTACACAAAAGTAACCGAAAGTTGGATTTGGTATCTTTTTTTAATAAATTTTGCAGAAAAGTATCAGGAATTCAGAAATATAAGAAAATGATACTTTTTGCATTGCCATTACGTTGCAATTAAAATAATGGATATATTAATTTTACCTTGGTATGATGATTCATCTAAAAATATTCGAAAAATAATACTTTTGTGCTATAATTGACTTACTGCAATCTAAAGAGCTTTCATAGCCTTAATGGCGAGCTAGGAAAACGTATAAATCTTTTGCTTTGCTTAGAGTAGTGGTAAGAAAGGAAAGTAGAAATGAATATAATTACAATTACCTTAAATCCAGCATTTGATATTCATTATGAAATTGAAGATTTTAAGCCTTATAAAGAAAACTATGTATCATCTATTTTGATTTCAGCAGGAGGCAAGGGGATTAACGTATCCCGGGCTTTGCTGGAAAATAATATCGATAATACGGCTTATGTAATACTGGGCAGAGAGAATGCTTCGGATTTTGTCTCTAGATTGGAGAAAGAAGAATTTAAATTTAAGGCGATTTACTGCGAAGGGCGGATCAGGGAGAATATTACTATACATAGCTCGGAGGGAAGGGAGACTCGCATTAGCCAGGATAATTTTTATCTACCTCCCGATATATTAGACAAGCTTTTAGAAGAGCTAAAGAAGTTTGTGGATGAAAATACTATCCTAGTTTTCTCTGGCCGGATTCCTAAAGGATTGTCGACGGATGAAGTTATTGACTTTCTTCGGGAGCTTGGTAAAGCATCTTGCCTACTCGCCGTTGATTCCAACTCCTTTTCTATGGAGGAGTTGGTATGCATTAGGCCCTGGCTGATAAAGCCAAATGAACAGGAAATTGAAACCTTAATTGGTAGCCAGGTAAATACCATTGAGGAGGCTAAGGAAGCCGCAATTGAAATCCATGGGATGGGCATAGATAACGTGATTGTAAGCATAGGAAAGGAAGGGGCAGCTATGGCTTCTGCTGAATGGAGCGGCATAGTAAAAGCTCCATCGATTTTGCCTGTATCCACCATAGGGGCCGGCGATAGTATGATAGCAGGCTTTATCGGAGCCTATGTTCAAGGGGTTGATAAGAAGGGGTGTTTAAAAAATGCCGTTGCTTTTGGCACTGCAGCTTGTTTGACAGAGGGCACTGCACCGCCAAGATGCGAGGATATACAAAGGATAAAGCAAATGATGGTTGAACGGGGATAGAGGGCCTGATAAAATGGATAATCGAGATGTCGAAAGGGGAGAGGCTTTAGTTATGCTAAAGATTGATTATTTAATATCTGGTGGACTTATAACTAATTATAAATGTTCATCGAAGTGCAAGCATTGCTCCTATGCCAGTTCTCCAAGCTGGCCCAACGATTATATGACAGCTTCTATGGCTGATGAGATATTTCCTATCCTGAAAAACTTAGGCTGTCATTCTGTACATATTGGCGGCGGTGAGCCACTTCTGCAGCCGGAAAAAATTTATCCTATATTGGAGTCGGCTAAAAGGAATAAGGTTAGTATAGATTATATTGAAACCAATGCCTCCTGGTTCAAAGATGAAGAAGCAGCAACGAAGGTGCTCAGGAGGCTCATGGAATATGGGGTAGATACACTGCTAATATCGATAGATCCCTATCATAATGAATATGTACCGTTTTGGAAAGTAAAAGGATTAATTAGGGCCTGCTCCAAGGCAGGTATGGGCGTTTTTCCCTGGCTCATGGAATTTTGGAATGATTTGGCCACTTTTGATGATAGCAAGCCCCATTCCCTACAGGAATATGCTGAAGTTTTTGGCCAGGAATACCTGCTAAACTTACCCAGAAGGTATGGACTCAATTTAAAAGGACGGGCTTTGAAGACCTACAGACCGATGATGAAAAAGGAGTCTTTTGATAGAATATTAGAAGAGGCTGGGCCATGCAGACTGCTGGCAGGTATCCACCATTTTCATGTTGACGTTTATGGCAACTTCATTCCCCAATCCT
>CALGOY010000256.1 GCA_937960725.1 uncultured Bacillota bacterium | reverse complement strand
ATCTGACATACAGGTAACTGGAGACAGACTAGCACAAAATAATCGCGTTGCGGCCTATGTAGATGTTAAAGGAAAGCCTACCGTTGCCATAGTAGAAGGGGAGGAAGGGGAAGGCAGGGAATTAAACAAAATTTTAGAGGCTTCTAATATTGATGTGAAGCTATTTACGCCTTCAACTCTGCCTGCAGCCCTGGAGGAGCTACGAAAATATCATGGGATTGTACTGTGTGATGTGGCTGCAGAGGATTTGAAGGATGGGAAATTGGAACTTCTTAAGTCTTATGTAAGAGACTTAGGAAGGGGATTGCTTGTAACCGGAGGGGATAACAGCTTTGCCCTAGGGGGCTACATGGGAACTCCCCTGGAAGATATGCTGCCGGTGGATTTAGATCTTGTGAAAAAGGCGGATATTCCATCCCTGGGGTTAGCGCTGGTCATTGACAGGTCCAGCAGCATGTCCATGGGGGAATATGGTATATCCAAGATAGATATGGCTAAGGAAGCTGCCCTTCGCTCAATGGAATCTCTTCGCCCCGATGACTACATAGGGGTTATAGCCTTCGATGGGGCAGCTGGCTGGGTAGTTGAGATGCAGAAGCCCCAAGACATGGAGCAAATCAAGGAAGATATCCTGGCCATTTCTCCCGGAGGCGGCACTAATATGTATCCAGGGTTAGAATTGGCCTATAATTCGCTATCCCAACTAAACACCAAGTTAAAACATGTTATCCTTCTTACCGATGGCCAATCCCAGGAAGGGGATTTTGAGGGTATTGCAGCTAAAATGAAGGAAGCCAATATTACTTTGTCGACGGTAGCAGTAGGATCCGATGCGGATCAGCTATTGTTGGAAAGATTAGCACAGATAGGGGAAGGACGCTATTATTTTACCGATGAATTTACCAATATACCCAAGATATTCACTAAGGAGACTTATCTAGCGACCCAAAGCTATATACAAAACCGAAGCTTCTATCCCATGGTTACTGGCTATTCACCTGTGATTAGCCAGTTTACAGAGGGCTTTCCTCCTCTTCACGGATATATTGCTACACTTCCTAAAAACACGGCGCAAATTCCTTTATCTAGCGATCGGATGGATCCTATTTTAGCAGAATGGCAGTATGGGCTAGGAAAGGTGGTTGCATGGACTAGCGATTTGAGGGGGATATGGACTGAAGATTGGCTTAAGTGGAGCAAAAGTCAGGATTTTTGGCTTAATATAATATCAGCAATGCTGCCAGTAGATGAAGAATCCCAAGGCTTTATCCAAGCCTCCCATGCTGGAGATACCGGTACGGTAGAAGTTACTTTAACTCATGATATAGATGAAGCTTTAGATAGTATAGCTATAATAGTTGGTCCAGATGGGAATGAGCAGGAAATAGATATGCATGTAACAGAGCCGGGGAAATATAAAGGTAATTTTGACGTATCTAATCCTGGGGTCTATTTGGTCAGGGTAGAGCAGCGAAAGGATGGGGAGATTGTCAATAGTTTGGATACAGCTCTGGCGGTTACTTACTCTCCGGAATATGATATTAGGCAGAGCGGCTCTAGAGAAATCCTTGAGAGAATTGTAAACCAGGCCGGAGGAGAAATACTAGATAGTCCGGAACAAATTTTTAAAGGGGATCTGGAACCGGTATGGACCCAGACCGAGATTTGGCCGGGAATGTTAATATTGGCACTCGTTTTATTTGTAGCAGATATTGCTATAAGAAGGCTTAATATAAGGTTGCCAACCACGGGTAGGGAAAGGAAAACAGCAGAGGTTCGGAAAAGTTTAGGAAAAGCTTCACCAGTGATTTCGACAAAGGTTAAGAGGGAGATGCCCCAGATATCAAATAGAACATCAAATGAAGAGCCGAGGCTTTCATCTCAGCTGCTCAATGCCAAAAAAGAAAGTAGACGGCGGAAGCTATAGTATAGGAGGCTGTATTGCGTGGATATATTAGACACTGAAAAATTGATTTTACGGCCATTTAGGAAAGATTATTTATAAACAGAATCGACTCGACAATAATTCCGTATATGTGCCTTTCAATGAAGCAAAGAAAAATATATAAAGAGTTGTCTAAAACAGCTGATAGATATGTAATGGGAGGTAGGCGAATGTGTGGAAGATTCAGGCTAGACAGCGAAATTGATGAGATAGCTGCAAAATATAGAGTAGATTATAAAGAAGTT
>CALGOY010000255.1 GCA_937960725.1 uncultured Bacillota bacterium | reverse complement strand
CGTACTACCCGTTCAATGTCTGGTTCTTCAGGAGAACGGCCTGGATATTGCCGGGTATCGATTAAGATGGCTTCGCTACATTGTTCAACGATTAAAGCGGCTTGCCCGGCTAACACCTGGCCGATTACTTCCTCTAGATCGTCGGTTGTTTCTACTTCTACATAGGGAATGAAAGTTTTAACTAGGTTATCTATAGTATTTTTTCGAAGCTGATCATTAGAAATATTCTCCAACTTTATCATGATATGTTCCATTGCTTCCGCATTTATAAATCCATCGATAAAGAAAAGGGCAAATTTTCTATTTTCGTACTCCAATTTTCTATGTATAACATCAAAATTTTCTTCAACCCTTAATTCCTTTAAAAGTTAATCAATATTTTTGCTAAAAGTTTTTGAAATAGGTACCTGGGTTTTCGGCTTCCCCATACGAGTACTCCTTTCAGCCTTTTAAGCTATATCTTACCAAATCTGTTTGAAAATTATGTACTGAAACAAGGGGCTGGACATCATATTCCTAATGCTATTTCATGATTTTAAAAAAAGGGCTTGCGTTTTAAAAAAAACCGTGGTATAATTAGCCAGTAGACTTATGTTCTGCAATAATGGCTTCAAAAACTGAAAATATATTGTAAGCTTTCAATCTGAAACGCTGAATTCTTTATAAAAAGAAGCGGGGGAACCAATTCACGGGGTGAATCACCTTCAGCCGGCCGTTATAGGAATGCTATAGCCTGAAGGTGTAGGGTTAGACTCTTCGGCCCGAACCCGTCAGCTAACCTCGTAAGCGTTGAAAGAGGAGATTGATAGCTTTACCCTTGCGTTTTGGTATTAAAAAGCTATGGTCTCCCATAGTTTTTTGTTTTTCTATTGGTATTTAATAATGCAGATTTAATGTGGTGCATTTATTTCCAATCAGTTAACTGATTACACAGTCTTATAACGCACATTTTTAGCTAATTTCTGTATTGATCTGTATTGAATAGCCGTTAATTCTCTATACGAGCACCTACAATTTCAAAAGCCGGTTCAAAAAGTTTAAAACAAAATCATTCAAAATGTCTTATAACCCATATATAAGCATTCCGTGTATAAATGCTTTAAATTTAAATAGTTTATATATGGATTATTAATACATGCATTATACTCCCGTGTTCCCCTAAGCAGCGTTCAGGCTATTCTGCTCATGTATGGAATTTATTTACTGATTTTTCTTTAAATTTCAAGTAAAGGAAATATATTCAACAGAATTTGTTAAACGAGGGGGTATATGATTGAGTCAGGAAATTCTTAAAGTAAAGGATCTAGGAGTCAACTTTTATCTAGAGGACAGAGTTATTCCAGCAGTAGACGGGGTTAGCTTTTCCTTATCAAAGGGTGAAACTCTAGGTATAGTCGGAGAATCAGGATGCGGCAAGAGCGTCACAGTCCTTTCCATTATGAGGCTGCTACAGAGTCCCCCTGCTAAGATTGTAAAGGGTGAAATCTGGTTTAAAGGCGAGAATCTACTTAGCAAAAGCGAGGAAGAGATGAGAAAAATTCGTGGCAATGATATATCAATGATATTTCAAGAGCCTATGACGGCTTTAAACCCCGTGTTTAATATAGGAAACCAAATGTCCGAAGTCATTATGCAGCATCAAAATTTATCTAAGAAAGATGCTCTGGATAAGGCCGTAGAGATGCTTAAGCTGGTTCAAATTCCATCGCCGGATAGGCTAATTAAACAGTATCCCCATCAGCTAAGCGGAGGAATGAGACAGAGGGTTATGATTGCTATGGCCCTAGCATGTAATCCAGAGCTCCTGATTGCTGACGAGCCTACTACTGCCCTAGATGTAACCGTTGAAGCTCAGATTTTAGAATTAATAAATGAGCTGAAAGAAAAGCTAGGTTCTGCAATTATCATAATAAGCCATGATTTAGGAGTAGTAGCGGAGATTGCTGATAAGGTTGCCGTTATGTATTCTGGCAGAATCGTTGAGTATGCAGATGTATATTCTATATTCAATAATCCAAAGCATCCTTATACAAGGGGACTGTTGGAAGCTATTCCTGATATTGATATCAATAAAAAGCAGCGGCTTAAGGAGATAAGGGGAGTAGTACCGGCTCCGGATGAGATAAAAGAAGGATGTAGATTTAAAACGCGGTGTGACTTTGCAAAAGGAGATTGTTTTGTGGAGGAACCTCCCTTTGCAGAAGTTGGACTAAGTTTGGTACGCTGTTGGAATTACCTGTAAAAATTACTAATAGCCTAACCAGGTGAGTGGGAGGTGCAAGGATGGGAAAAATTTTGGAGGTAAAAAATTTAAAGAAATATTTCCCTGCTAAAAAAAGCTTTTTCGGGAGGGCGCAGGAATACGTTAAAGCGGTAGATGGAGTTGATTTTCATATAGATTATGGTGAAGTGCTGGGATTGGTAGGAGAAAGTGGGTGTGGCAAATCTACGACGGGACGAACTGTTCTGCGCTTGTTGGATCCGACTGAAGGTACAATTTTGTTTGAAGGTCAGGATATAACCCACTTTAATAAAAAACAGCTTAAATCAGTATACAAGCATATGCAGCTTATTTTCCAAGATCCCTTTGCTTCTTTAAATCCGCGGAAAACTATAGGCGCTACCCTGGAAGAAGTTTTCCTTGTCCATGGAATGAAAGACAGGGCCGAGAGAAGAGAAAGAGCGCGAGAGCTACTTGAAATGGTTGGACTTAGGGAAAGGGATATGGATAAATATCCCCATGAATTTAGCGGCGGACAGCGGCAAAGGGTAGTGATTGCCCGGGCTTTGGCCGTTAATCCTAAGTTAGTAATATGTGATGAACCGGTATCAGCCCTTGATGTATCAATTCAGGCTCAGATTATAAATCTAATGATGGATCTTAGGGAGCGCCTAGGACTTGCATATTTGTTTATATCTCATGATTTGAGAGTTGTTAGATATGTCAGCGATCGCGTGGCAGTAATGTATTTGGGGAAGATTGTAGAAATTGCACCTGTTGAAGAGCTATTCCAAAATCCTGCTCATCCCTATTCAAAAGCTTTGCTTTCTGTAGTTCCTGCTTTAAAACCAGGTAATCGGAGGGAAAGGCTGGTATTGAAGGGAGAGGTGCCAAATCCCGTAAACCCGCCCTCTGGTTGTAGATTTAGGACAAGGTGCAAGTATGCTACAAGAAAGTGTAGCGAAATTGAACCTGAGATAAAGCCAGTAGGCAATGGACACTTTGTAAGGTGCCATTTATACAACTCTGCTTAAATGCTCAACTACAAAATAAAAAAATAACTTAAACATAGGAGGTAGATAGGATGAGAAGTAGAATTGCTAGAAATTTTGTGATAGTAGCATTGATAAGCTCATTTCTGCTTGGTGTCGTAACAGGATGTACAGAAAAAACTGGTGCAGAAGCTGCTGAAAAAGTATTGTATATCGGCTACGACAAGGATGCGGACATATTAGACACCATAAAGACAGCCTGGTATTCTGATGCTCTGATCTACATCCATGACAGGCTTATAACGAGGGACTATGAGTTTAGCTATAAGCCGGGATTGGCTGAAAGCTGGGAAGTATCTGATGATGGGCTTACTTGGACTTTTTACTTGAGAAAAGGCGTTAAATTCCATGATGGCAGCGATTTTACTGCTGAGGACGTTAAATGGACTATAGATACTATAAAAGATCCCGATACCGGTTCACCTTTCAGGGCGGACTTGGAAGCTATTAAAGAAGTGGAGATTGTAGATGATTATACTATTAAAATGCATTTGAATTATCCATTCCCCAACCTTTTATACAATCTTTCCAATACTGCTGCGGGAATACACCCTGCCAATGCTTATGAAAAGTATGGGGACGACTACGGTAAAAAAATTGTAATAGGTACAGGTCCCTATAAGTTAGAGGAGTGGATACCTGGGGATAAGACGGTTCTGGTAAAAAATGAAGAGTACAATTGGGGGCCCGAGTGGATGTCAAACAGGGGTCCAGCGTTGATTGATAAAATAGTTATGAGAATAATTCCTGATGAAAACACTAGGATAATGGAATTAGAATCAGGTGGCATCCATATTTTAAGAAATGTTCCTGAAACTTATGTAGAACAGCTGGAGAGCAATCCTGATATAACTGTTTATAAAAAGCCAGCTTCAAGGGTAGGCTATCTTGCTTATGCAACAGATAAGGAACCTTTTAACGACGTTAGGGTCCGCAGGGCATTAAATCATGCGTTAAATAGGGAAGAGATTATACAGTTTGTACTCAAAGGAATTGGAGAAGTTGCATACGGCTATCTATCCCCAGTTCTTAAGGACGAATATCTGGAAGAAAGCCCTGAATTAGCTTATGAATATAACCCTGAAAAAGCCAGGGAGCTTTTAGCTGAAGCCGGTTACCCCAATGGATTTGAGGCAACCCTCTCTGCCGATAACTCTTCAAAGAGCAGCAAAATAGCGGAGATTGTCCAAAGTCAACTTAAAGAAGTAGGCATAGATGCAAAGATTCAGCTATATGACTCTTCCAGCTATATTGATATGCTTAAAGAAGGTAAGCAAGAGCTATTTATAAATGAATATAGCTGGTCTAATGCTGATATAATTGACTGGTTTTTACTCTCCGACAGGTTCCCCTATCCTAACCATTCAAGATGGATTGATGAGAAGACCGATGAAATGATCACGTATGCAGCTCGAAGACCCACCTGGGAGGAAAGAGCTGAAGCTTATAAGGACGTGCAGCGCTATCTTATCGAACAGGCTGTGTGGGCGCCTATCTATGTTCCGATGAAGATAATCGCTGTACGGAAAGAGGTGAAAAACTTTAAATATCATCCCTGGATGATGCAATACAACGACGGATTTGATATTGAAGTGGAGTAAATATCGTATAATTGGGGAGTGTAGCCTATGTTGAGATATATCGTAAAGAGAATAGTTTTAATGATACCAGTGCTTATAGTAATGACCTTAATCGTATTTTCGATATTTTACTTCGGCCCCGGGGATCCCGTATCCCGCATAGTGGGGCCAAATGTTACACCAGAAGTATACGAGAGTATAAGGCAGAAATATGGATTGGACCAGCCGTTTATTGTGCAGTATTTGAGATTTCTCAAGAGCGTTGTTGAAGGGGACTTAGGAATGTCCATCCTTCAGGAGAGACCTGTGATAGAAATGATCAAGGAAAGGCTGCCTATAACACTGCAAATCGGCCCACCCCCCTAAAGCAATAAAACCAAAAGCAAGGTTTTTAATAACTTTTGTTGTTGCCATCCCGATTGGAGTAATAGCTGCTGTAAAGAAGAACACGGTAGTGGACTATATATCCATGTCTGGAATTTTGCTGGGGATGGCAGTCCCCACATTCTGGTTTGGAATGATGCTTCTATATGTTTTCGGCTATAAATTGCGGTGGTTTCCCATATCAGGATATGGAAGCATAAGACATTATATCCTTCCTAGCCTTGCCATTGGCCTGACTAACGCAGCGGCCACTGCAAGGATGGTCCGGTCTAATATGCTGGAAGTTTTAAAACAAGATTATATACGAACGGCTAGGAGCAAAGGCCTGTTAGAGAGAATAGTAGTCTACAAGCATGCATTGAAAAATGCCTTAATTCCAGTCATCACAATCATGGGACTTAGATTGGGCTGGATATTGGGAGGTTCCGTTGCGCTTGAACTTATATTCAGCATCCCTGGTTTAGGAAGGCTGATGGTAGATTCGATTTTAGCCCGGGATTATCCAGTGGTCCAAGGGGCAATGGTTGTGCTAACTTCTTCGATTATATTAGCCAATATATTAGCTGATATACTATATGCTGTTGTTGATCCACGAATACGATATAGTTAAGGAGGGTGATAGTGGATGATTATACGTCAACACAGTAGTGGTGAAGCATCTATTGGGAATGAATGGGTCGGAAAAACAGAGCTGGAAACGGTAGAAGAGAAAAGGAAAAATTTACTTGGGCAGTCTGTGAAAAAGCTCTTTAAACACAAAGGTGCAGTAATAGGGACAGTGATCATTTTAGCATTTATATTTACGGCCATATTTGCACCCTGGCTGACATCCTATGACTACGATAAGCCTAATTCAGCAGCGGTGTTGAAAGCTCCTTGCCGGGAACATATATTTGGAACCGATGAGTTTGGCAGGGATATATTTACCAGAATAGTCTATGGAGCTCGAATATCTCTAAAGGTAGCTTTTGTAGCGGTAGTAATTTCACTTATAATAGGTACTGTACTAGGGGCTATAGCAGGTTACTATGGAGGAGTTGTTGATTATATCATATCCTCCATTACCGATATAGCCTGGGCTTTTCCCACCTCCCTCCTAGCTATAGCTTTTATCGCCACATTAGGACCGGGACTTCAAAACGTCATAATAGCTATTGCCCTAGCCAGCTGGGCAGGCTACTGCAGGGTAGTGAGGGCTCAGTTTTTATCCATTAAGCAGCGGGAGTTTATCGAGGCTGCGAGAGTTTTAGGAATGAGCGATGCAAGGATAATATTTAGGCATATTCTGCCTAATTCACTTACACCCATAGTTGTGATGGCAACGTTGGAATTGCCTAAAGCTATTGTGGTAGAAGCCTCCTTAAGCTTTTTAGGACTTGGAGCTCAGCCGCCTCAACCCAGTTGGGGAGCTATTTTAGACAGCGGGAAAGGTCTAATCGGCCAGGCGCCATGGGTTTCTTTCTTTCCAGGCCTTATGATAATGCTAGTAGTACTGGGCTTCAACCTTTTTGGCGATGCCTTAAGGGATGTTTTAGATCCCAATTCATAATGGACCTAGAAACTTTGGAACGAAGGTAAAAAGTAGTTGCAATTCTTAAAAATAGAGTATATAATTTTATCAGACATCCATAAACCGCAGGCTATAAACCTGTGGTTTTTTAATGCCAATTATTACCTGAATTTGTCGCGGCAAGGGGTGTAGAAAATGAAAAGAAGCAACTGGAGATTTCTATGGGATTTCATGAAGGGGAGTCGTCTTCTATATTTGAGTGCAATTGTCTGTATGGTTATATCTACAATATTATCTCTACTTCCACCGCTTATAATTCGAAATACCGTTGATTCTATCATAGGGGACGAACCCTTTGATATTCCGCTGTGGCTACATAATATAATTGAAAATGCCGGGGGAAGAACTGTTTTAGCTCAAAATTTATGGATTTGCGCGCTATTACTTGTGCTCATTACCTTGTTAAATGGTCTTTTCCAATTTTTCAGGGGGAAATACGTTGCAAAGGCTTCTGAAACTATTATTCTTAATATTCGGGAAGAGCTATACGACCATATCCAGAACTTGCCTTATGATGAACATGTCAAAGCGGATACGGGAGATTGGATACAGCGCTGCACATCGGACGTGGAGACCATTAGGCGGTTTTTAGCCACCCAGGTTATAGAAATGGCTAGGGCGATGCTCTTGGTGGGTACTACTTTGTTTTTTATGTTGTCCATGGATATAAAAATGACATTAATATCTATGGCTGTAGTGCCTATTATATTTGTGTTTTCATTTATCTTTTTTTCTAAGGTAAAGGCTGCTTTCCAATTGGCAGACGAGGCTGAAGGGCGGCTTTCAACAGTTCTTCAGGAAAATCTTACAGGGGTTAGAGTAGTAAGGGCCTTTGGCCGGCAGGCTTTTGAAGTTGAAAAATTCGAAGAGAAAAATAGGGAGTACCGGGATCTCAGCTATCGCCTTAATGATCTGTCTGCTTTGTATTGGTCATCGTCAGACTTCCTTATATTGTTTCAGCTTGGGGTAGTATTGGTTTTAGGAGTGTATTGGGCTTCCATGGGCCACATAACCTTGGGAACATTGATAGCCTTTATGAACTATGAAGGAAGGCTTCTCTGGCCAGTTAGGCAGATGGGCCGGATTCTCACCGATATGGGAAAAACTCAGGTTTCTTTAGATAGAATACAGGAGATTATAGAAATAGCCAAGGAAGACATGGAGGAAGACGGGCTTAAGCCAGATTTAAATGCCGATATAGAGTTTAAGGATGTCTACTTTGAATACAAACCAGGACAGCCCGTATTAAAAGGAGTATCTTTTAAGGTGAAAAAAGGCCAGACCGTTGCTATATTAGGTCCAACCGGTTCAGGAAAATCCTCATTGGTCCATTTGCTCCAGAGATTATATGACTATCAAAAGGGATCTATTACCATTGGAGGAGTAGAGCTTAAAAAGATAAGCAAAAAGTGGCTCCGCAGCAATATAGGAATTGTACTCCAAGAACCCTTTTTGTTTTCTAAGACCATAAAGGAAAATATAGCGTTGTCTAAGAAAGATGCTAGCGACGAAGAAATCATAGAAGCAGCTAAGGCGGCCTGCATTCATGATGCAATTGAGGAATTTGAAAAGGGATATGATACGCCGGTTGGAGAAAGGGGAGTAACTCTCTCCGGAGGACAGAAGCAGAGAGTAGCTATTGCGAGAACGTTGATAAAGGATAGCTCCATACTTATATTTGATGACTCTTTGAGCGCAGTAGACACCGAGACCGAAGCGGCTATTAGGGAGGCGTTAAAAGAGAAAAGCAAGGGCGTTACCACTTTTATAATCTCCCATAGAATTACCACTGTTTCGCAAGCGGATTTAATTTTAGTATTAGATGACGGAAAGATAATTGAGTCCGGAACCCATGAAGAGTTGATAAATAAGGGAGGTATGTATAAGAGAGTATGGTCGATACAGAGCTCCTTAGAACAGGAATTGGAGAAGAGCCTAGCATAGCTATATAAAAGCTCAATGTAGATGTTGGAAGCGCCGGATAGCGATAGGAGGGAAAATAATGAGCGCATTTCAAGAACAAGAATACCATAAAACCTTTAATCTCGGTTTATGGAGAAGCCTTTTAAAATATGCAAAGCCGTATAAAAAGCATATATTCGTTCTCGCACTAGTTATGATAGGATCCGGAGGAATTGATGTTATATTTCCCCTCATGACCAAATATGCCATAGACCATTTTATAGTGCCGGCATCCCTTAAAGGGATATGGAGGTTCGCAGTTTTATACGGAGTTCTGGCATTAACCCAGGCTATAAATGTATGGCTTTTGATTCGAATAGCCGGACGAATTGAGATTGGTCTATGCTATGATATAAGGAAAATTGGCTTTAAGCGATTGCAAGAATTGTCTTTTTCCTTCTACGATAGAATGTCGGTGGGCTGGCTTATGGCCAGGATAACTTCCGATACCCAGCGATTGGGTGAAACTATAGCATGGAGTCTGGTGGATGCAACCTGGGGGCTTACAGTGATAGTAGCTGGGGTTTTTATAATGTTTTATATGAATTGGCAACTGGCCCTAGTTACCCTGTCAGTAACCCCAATCCTTATACTGGCAAGCGTTTATTTCCAGAGGCGAATTTTGAGTGCATATAGGGAAGTAAGGAAGACTAATTCTCGGATTACAGGAGCCTTTAATGAGGGCATAATGGGGGCCAAAACTACTAAGACCTTGGTTAGGGAAGAGGAGAATTTAAAAGAATTTCAGGAAATCACAGGTAAGATGCGCCAATCTTCAATAAGAGCGGTAGTATTTTCTTCTATTTACTTTCCTATTGTTTTATCTCTGGGAAGCATAGGGACAGGGTTAGCTTTATGGCTCGGAGGGGAAAGGGTTATGGTGGGCGCTATTGGATATGGTACATTGGCTGCTTTTATCTCCTATGCCGCCCAATGCTTTGAACCTGTACACAACTTGGCTCGTATATTTGCAGAGCTGCAAAATGCCCAGGCCTCTGCAGAGAGGGTTATGTCCCTAATCAATACCCAGCCGGAGATTCAAGATAGCCCTGAAGTTATAGAGAAATACGGTACCGAATTTGAACCTAAAAAGGAGAACTGGCCCCCGATAATAGGAGATGTATCCTTCCGAAATGTATCTTTTGCATATAAAGACGGGGAAAAAGTACTGGAGAACTTTAATCTAGATGTTAAGGCTGGAGAGACCATAGCGCTGGTGGGCGAAACGGGAGCGGGTAAAAGCACGATTGTAAATTTGCTCTGCCGCTTCTACGAGCCGACGAAAGGAGAAATTTTGATTGATGGAGTAGATTATAGAAAGCGCTCGATCCTTTGGCTTCAGTCCAATATCGGTTACGTACTGCAGACCCCGCACCTGTTTAGCGGTACTGTAATGGAAAATATTCGCTACGGCAGATTGGATGCTACCGACGAAGAGGTTATTGAAGCTGCTAAGCTGGTGAATGCCCATGAATTTATCATGAACATGGAAAACGGATATAATACAGAGGTTGGAGAGGGCGGAAATAGGCTGTCTACAGGGGAGAAGCAGCTTATATCCTTCGCAAGGGCTATCATAGCCAATCCCCGAATATTGGTGCTGGATGAAGCAACTTCCTCTATCGATACCGAAACAGAACAAATAATTCAAGATGCTATTCAAAAGGTATTGGAGGGAAGAACCAGCTTCATAATCGCCCATAGGCTGTCTACTATAAGGTCGGCCGACAGGATTTTGGTTATACGAGATGGAAAGATAATAGAGGAAGGCAATCACAAAGAATTGATGAGGCAAAGAGGATATTATTATAACCTGTATACTAATCAGTTTAAGAGGGAGCAAGAGCTGCGCGCTATTAACTGGTAAGTAGCAATTTATAATTAAAAATAAGGAAGGAGATACACTAAAGTGCAAACTCATAAAGTAAAATTTATACCTGATTCGAAAGTAGATCGGGCGGTATAGGATGAAATTAGTCCTTTGATTATATCGAATTTCCCATGGGATGAGAATGGATATAAGCCTAAAACCGAAGTCCGCATATTTTATACCGAATCAAAGCTGTATCTACAATTTAAAGCCTATGAACAGGAAATAAGGGCTGAATGTTTAAATATGAACGATCCTGTATGTACGGACAGCTGTGTAGAATTTTTTTTCAATCCAGATCCAGAACATGATGAGAGGTATATGAATTTTGAAATAAATCCCATTGGTACTTTGCTGTTGGGAATTGGCAAAGATCGCTATAGCCGCACCTTGGTTACGGATGTGTCGCCTGATATATTTCATATTAAAACATCTGTCAGCAGGGAATCAGTTAAAGACTACAATGGCCCGCTGTGGAGTATTGAGTATTCCATCCCATTTACTTTTATAGAACAATATTATGGCAAATTGGATTTTGTAGCTGGTAAAGAGATAAAGGCGAACTTTTACAAGTGTGGTGATAACACAAAGTATCCCCATTTTGGTTGTTGGAATATGATTGAGAACCCCACTCCAGATTTTCACAGACCAGAGTTTTTTGGAAGTTTGGTGTTAGGAGATTAAACTTGCCAGTATAATTGTTATATAAATAAAAGCCCAAAGATTAACGGATACGAATCTTTGGGCTTTTTAATTAAAGTTAAAACTCCCGCTTTTTGTAAATACTTACAGAAATTGAATAGGAGATCGAGAGTATTAATAAAGAGAAAGCGATTAACAATAAAGCAATTTGCCAGTTTTTCCAGGATACAAATTCTTGGAAAAAGTTTACAAAATAGTGATGGTATCTTGGGTTGTTGTATAAATTTACTATTATGGTAGGTACAAAGAAGAAAAATAAAAACATAACTAGGTTAAATAATTTAGCTTTAATGTATCCAAATTTAAAAATTATAGGGAGATATATTGAGCTCATTAGTGCTACTATAAGAAAAGCTGTAGTTACTCCTTCTAAACTAAGCAGTACTACGTCTATAGGTATTCTTAATGCTTTCACGAGGAGACTGGAACCCATATAGGCTAGTATGGCTAGCCCCATATATACAAATATAGATAGATATTTAGCGAGCACAATATCTCTGCGAGAGATGGGCAAACTATTTAACATAATATCGGATTTATTTTTATCTTCATAGCCGAAAGAATTTATGAGTAAAATATAAACTACGGCAATATTAGCAGCTATAGGTCCTGCTTGTTCTAATGACTGGAATGCAAAAACCAGGAAAAAACAATAACCCAGGGCAAAAAGAATAGATTTTTTTTGTACAAGAATATCTTTGATAACTAGATTAAACATATTGATTCCTCCTTACTGTATATAACATAATATCTTCCAGACTGGGTTTTTCAACTACGGCTCGATCTTTGAATAGAAGCATTGCTTTCTCTTTATCTGCAACCAGTCCTTCAAAACCGAAGCGATTGCTACGAATGCCAATGAATATTTTTTTGCTGTCATCATCTAATAGTTCATTTCCGCCCTTTACGA